>CBFDCK010000146.1:0-7390 GCA_965603285.1 uncultured bacterium | reverse complement strand
GCAGCATCATTCACCTCATATTTTCGTTAGCTGATCCCAGACAGCATCAAGCAAGGCTTGTGTTTGCTCACTAATACGCATGCTGGCTCGGGCTGCTTGACCTTCCGACCACGCCTCCAGCGCGCGAGCGGCTTTCTTAAAGTCATCATCTCTTACTCGCACCTTTGCCGAGTAGATCCTGTGCGAATCAGGCCAGCCGCGCGAGCGCGTCCAACGCTATCTTGAGCATGGTACTCACGCCTTCTTCGACAACATTTCGATGGGGATTGTATTCCATTCGATCAGCTTTCCTGGTTAAGTTCCCATCGGATGTGAATATGCCTCCAGCCTGTACGCCATGCAAACCCGCAATAATCAGCAATGTCGCCAGCTCCATCTCAACGGCACACACGTTTATATCAGCTTCGAGCCATATATCGGTTGTGTGCGGCAGGATGCCGTTGTAGAAATAACCCTGTGTGAGGATTATGCCCTCGTGTAATCTGCTGTAGTTTTGTGCAGTTGCAGCGGCTTCCAGTGCTGAAATCACGTGCCGGTCAGCTATGGCTGGATACGCTATTGGTATCAATCTCTCTGATGTGCCATCCTCGCGGATAGCCCCTGTGCCGATGATCAGTTCGCCGTCCTGGATACCTTCCCTCATTGCCCCGCATGTTCCGGCACGGATGATGGTCTTGACTCCTCCCTGTATCAGCTCCTCAAAGCAGATGCTGGCGCCAGCCCCACCGACTCCATGCGAAGATATAGTGACACGCTTACCGGCGAATTCACCAGTAAAAGTCTTGTACTCTCTATAGCAGCCCACCTCTTCTGAGTTGGTTAACAATTCGGCTGCGAAAGCCGCCCTTTTCGGGTCACCGACAACCAAGGCATGGGAAGCCAGATCACTTGGACGAGTTTTCAGGATCGGAAGAAGCTTATCTGGGTCCGTCATATATGCTATACCTCCTTGAATAAACAGTTGTTCCTCGGGACTCCGCAAATCTAGACATAGCTTGGATTGCTGTACAGTAAGCGGGTGTGCTGAAATTGCATCCTAGAAAAAGTATAGATGACATTCCCCTTCTCCGCAAGAGCTTCTTCCTCCGGCAACACCTGAGTCGACCTGCGTGTGGGGTGACGGACCTTATTTTCACTATTCGATGCTTCCCAACTCCTTCATTGTGGCTTCGTACCCAGGTTTGAACTTGGTTTTAGGAGAAATTGTGATTGTGCTATCAATTACAATTCGATTCGCCATATCGTTCTTTACTTCATCAACATCAATCTCCAGAATTGCATAATTCTCATCATGATCCAATTCTCTTTTACTACTCTAACCCATCCACAGATGCTCACCGCATTATCAGGTGGGGATACCAAGGCTATCATCACTTGTCCATTACAGCATTCCCCCCGACTGATTAGAAATTAACGATTACTTTTTCAACAGCCTGACTCCTCTTTAGACAATTAGCGATACTGGCACGAGATTGCTTCCAGCTGATCCATCTCCTCTTCAGAGAGCCTGAAGCCCATCGCCCAGGCGCATTATTTGGCGTGGTGCGTCCTGGATGCGCCAGGTATATCGACCAAAACTTGATGGTCCTGCATTCCGGCAGCAGCATATTTACAAAACGTATTTAAATCTCTAATCTTTAACCAGCCCGCACACGTCCGAAATGCCAGGCAAGCGTGATCGCCATCAGAGCAAATCCCAATTCAAACAGGAGAGCATCCAGGGTCAGACCTGCTTCAAAGCTGCCTACTCCATACAGAAGCAGGTAGCCGAATAGGAAGTTTACCAGACCCCAGATCACATTTACTAACGGGGGTGACTCGCCCACACCCGGTGGTGAGGCGAATGGGCTCTGAAATCGTTTACCCGAGATGCCGTTAACAAAATGCGGGATGCTGTTGGCAATAAAAGCCCCAGATGCGAAATGTGCCAGATATAAGGTCCAATCCATGATGTTGCTCCTCTTGAGAAAATCTCTCCTCACCTCTCCCCCAAGGGAAGAGGAATACTTACCATTATAAGCATAAAGAGCTCAGAGAAATCCATGTGCTATCTAATCTCTCTGCGCTCTCCGTGAAAAAGGGCTGACCCACTTTTGGAACAGCCCCTGCATTTCAATTTATTTGAATTTTAGTGAGTTAGGATTTGGGAAAGGAAGAGTTTCGTGCGATCTTCCTGGGGGTTGTTGAAGATCTGCTCGGGCGTCCCGCTTTCTACGATCAAGCCTTCGTCGAAGAAGAACATGCGGTCTGCTACGCCGCGTGCGAATCCCATCTCGTGTGTAACCACAAGCATTGTCATCCCGCTTTCTGCCAATTCCACCATTACGTCGAGCACTTCCTTGATCATCTCCGGGTCAAGCGCCGAGGTGGGCTCGTCGAATAACATAACCTTTGGCTGCATCGCAAGCGCTCTTGCCATGGCAACACGCTGTTGCTGTCCTCCCGAGAGCTGGGCCGGATATTTTAACGCTTGTTCAGGTATTCCCACCCGCTCCAGGAGCTGCATAGCAATTTCCTCGGATTTTTCCTTTGACCATTTGCGTACCCGCATGGGGGCAAGAGTGATATTTTGCATCACGGAAAGGTGCGGGAAGAGGTTGAACTGCTGGAAGACCATTCCGGTTTCCATGCGTATCTTTTCGATGTCGCGCACATCGTGTCCCAATTCAATCCCATCGACAATGATATCTCCTTGCTGATGTTCCTCGAGACGGTTGATCGTTCGAATGAAGGTCGATTTTCCAGAACCGGAAGGTCCAAATATCACGACGACCTCCGTCAGTTTGACCTCCATGCTGATCCCTTTGAGAGCTTCAAAGTTGCCGAACCATTTGTGAATATCCCGGCATACAACAATCGGTTGTTCTTCTTTTTGATCGTTCATAATTTCTCCTAATTAACGCTCACCCACACCCAGTGCGGTCTCTAACTGCCGGCTGGTATGCGACATGGCGTAGCTGAATATCCAGAATATAAGTGCGATAAACATATAAACCTCGAACTGCAGCTGCACGAACTCGGCGTCCGAATTAATTATTGCTCTCCCCATGCCTAATAATTCATTAATACCAAGGATGATTACCAGAGTTGTGTCTTTGAACAAGCTGATGAACTGCCCGACGATAGCCGGGATGACAGCTTTTAGCGCTTGAGGCAGGACTATGAACATGTTGATTTGTAATGAATTCATGCCAACGGCTTTACCAGCCTCTGTTTGTCCAGGTGGAACTGACGCTAATCCGCCGCGCACATTTTCTGCTGTGTAAGCCGCGCTGAAAATTGTAACTGCGATCAGAGCGCGCAGCAGGCGGTCAAAGCGGGAACCCGCAGGTAGGAAGACCTGCAAGATGAGAGAAAACATGAATAAGATGGTCACGAGAGGTACACCCCGGATCGACTCGATAAACGCGATGCAGAAACCTTTAACCACTGGCAGAGAAGACCGCCGTCCGAAAGCCAGCGCAACGCCAATGGGGAATGATAACAAGATCCCGCCGACTGCAAGGATCAGCGTTACCAGCAAACCACCCCACAGCGTGGAGGGGACTTTTGGCAAGATTTCGCTGCCGTCAAAACCCGGCAGCAGGACAAAGATTATGATCACGGTTGCTAGAAACCAGGCGATTGCCAGATTGCGCCCGCTGATCGATACTTTTCTGCCCAAAATAAATCCAAGGTAAATGAGTACTACATTGACGAGCATAACTCCCCGCAGGGAAAAGGTCAGTTCGGCTACCTGGAATGGAATGAGTGCAAAAATGGCCATCAAAGTGCCCATCGTGATCGCAAAGGAACTGACCAATCCCCCCCATACACCCCAACTGACTCCTATTAGAAAAGAAATTAATATCAGCATCAGACCAATACGCCACAGCATGTCGCGTGGATACTGTCCGATTAAATACAACAAAGGGGATTGGATGACGGGTCGCCAATCGGCATCAACGAAAATCCAGCGCAGCACGGCAGCGATTAGAAAAAAAATAAAGATTATGGATACGAACGTCAGCAGGCTGTTATACCAGTTGTTGAATAGGTTTTCGCGCATCCATGTCCGCAATCCGGGAGGCGCTGGTGGGCGAGAAGTGATTTGGGATACAGACATATTTACCTCTCGACGAATTGAATTCGGCGGTTATAAAAATTTAAAATCATTGATGTAAACAAGCTTAGCGCCAGATAAACCGCCATCACCATAGCAAATACCGGGATTGCGCGACCAGCCTGGTTTATTGCGATCTTTCCGACGCTGAATACCTCCTGATAGCCAATGAAGAATGCCAGGCTGGAGTTCTTGGTCAAGTTCAGATACTGGCTGATGAGTGGAGGAATTATAACCCGCAGCGCCTGGGGAAAGATTATAAGTCTGAGTGTCTGGAAGTGGTTGAGACCAACGGCTTCAGCGGCCTCCTGCTGGCCGCGGCTGACTGATTGTACTCCTGCCCGTACAACCTCGGCGATAAATGCGGCTGTGTACATAGATAATCCAATCAGCAGCGCGGCGAATTCCGGTGTCAGGCGCAGTCCACCAATGAAGTTGTAGCCATCTAATACGGGCACATCCAATTCGAGCGGCGATCTGCCAAGCAGGAACCAGCCAAGTATAGGACCGATAAGCAGTATCGCAAGGCTTATGAGCCAATAATGCGTAGACTTTCCGGTATCCAACTCGCGTTTCTGGAGTTGGATATATGCCAGCGCAGCCATGACAACCGACAGGAAAATTGCTACCAGCCAGATAAATCCTACCGCAGTCAGCCTGGGCCAGGTCAGGTAAATGCCGCGCGAGTTGAAATACACTGGTCCCCACAAAACTATGCTCTCTTCAACGGGTGGAAAACTGTTGAATATTGGAAAATACCAGATGAAAAGTAATACAAGCAAAGGTATGTTGCGGTGAAATTCAATGTAGACCAGCGCAATACGGCTGATCAGCCAATTGGAGGACAAACGTGCAACCCCAATAATGATACCCAGGATTGTTGAGAAGAAGATTCCAAGCACGGCTACCAGAAGTGTCTTAACCAGCCCAACCGCAAATGCGTAACCAAACGATCTTGATGGGTCGTAAGGCAGCAGCGGGTCACTGATTGGAAATTCTGCCGGATCACTTAGAAACCGGAAATTTAATGACATACCTCGCTGGTTAGCGCCCTGTATGAAGTTGACAGCCACCCATACCAGGATTCCAATAATGATGATCCCGGAGATAATTTGAGCCGCCCAGCGCAGGACTCGCTCATCACGCCACAACGGTATTGCAGGAGGTTCGTGGGTAGGAACGGGTTGTTCTGATGACATTCGGCGTATGTTGGATCGAGTGTGCAGCTTCGTATCTAAGCTGCACACTCAAAAAGTTTATTTTTAAGCATAAATGGAACAGGGTTCCAAGATTATGCCGGATTATTTGACCGGAGGTGCGTAAATCAAGCCGCCGTTAGTCCATAAATCATTCAAGTCACGCGGCAGCGTGAAAGCATCCCCGTTGGGTCCCATATAGCGATCGTAAATCTCGCCGTAGTTCCCGACGGCTGCGATAGTGTTTGCCAGCGCCTCAACATCCAATCCTAAGTCAGAGTTGCCCCAATCACCCTCCTGACCAAGCAGGCGGCGTATATTGATGTTATCGCCTGCTTTCATTTCCTCAACGTTCGCCTGTGTGACGCCTAACTCTTCGGCGTTGATCAAACCGAACAACACCAGTTTGACGGTATCGAACCACTGGTCATCGCCATGAGGTACGGCTGATGTGAGAGGTTCTTTAGAGATAGTGACCGGCAGGATTACGTGCGCATCCGGATCGGCGAGACCCTCACGTACGGCTGCCAATTGCGATTTATCGCTGGTGGTTACATCACAGCGACCTTCATCGTAAGCGGCGTACACGGAAGCGGTTTCTTCGAAAATTACCGCTTCGTAATCCATATTGTGCTGTCGGAATATATCAGCCAGATTCTTCTCTGTAGTGGTACCGCTGGTCACGCACACCGTGGAGCCATCCATGTCCTCGATGCCCTCGATACCGCTGTCTGCGCGCACCATGAAGCCCTGACCATCATAGAAGGTGATATACGTGAAGTTGCCCCACTGAGCGTCACGGCTCGAAGTCCAGGTGACATTGCGGCTGAGCAGGTCTACTTCCGCAGTTTGCACAGCAGGTCCACGGTCAGCAGCAGTTAAGGGAACGATTTCGACCGCTTCGGGATCGCCAAAAACCGCGGCAGCGACTGCCCGGCAAAGATCTATATCGAAGCCAATATTACGTCCATCAGCATCAAGATAGCCGAATCCCAGCAGGTCTGTCCGCGCACCGCAAACCACCTTCCCGCGTTCCTTAACACGATCCAAGATCTCACCGCGGCTGATTTCTTCGACTTGGGTTTCTTCGCCGGTGCTGGTGCAGGCGGAAAATACGAGCACTAATACAAATAGAAGCGCTAGAATGGTAAACAACTTTTTCGACATTTTCTTCTCCTTTACTGTGATAAATAAAATGGATTTGGATTTATACTACATGGGCGTCGAGGCAGTTCATTGTATTTATTAACAGCACCTCCTTAATAAATGAAAGGACCGGATGTGATTGTAACTATCAAGCGAATATTCAATTGTTTGAACTGCAATTAAAGATGTTTCGGCGTTTGATCTGGGCGGTTTATGGGTAGGCACGGATTCCGATTCGTCTCACACCCGCCGCGTTATGTGAGAGCTTAATCCTATTAATGGTCTATTATCTATTATATGGAATAAATCGTTATCAGGCAAGGCTAATTAGCAATTCGAAATTCGAATTTAGAATTTCGAAATTATTCACCACTTGCCGCATAACTTATCTCAGCCCTCAGGGTTTTTCAGGAAAGGTTGTACAGATATCAGCGAATGATGCCTTAGTTATTGTCGCCAGAGCCAGGGGTGATAATTGGATATTCAGGCCGCGTTTGCCGCCTGAGATATGGATTTTGTCCTGCGTGCGAGCCGATGAATTGATCACCACCTGGAAACCGCGATTGATCAGCGCTAAAGGAGAAATGCCCCCGGTTTGCAAACCCGTTAAACGTTCAGCCTCTCGCTCTGTTGCCTTGGCAACTTTCTTTTCCCCTAAAACTTGCGCAACAGCTTTTAAATTGACTTCCAGATTTCCCGGCACAACCGCCAGGATCGTTTTACCCCTGCCTTTGCGAGTAAGCACGATCGATTTATATACCGTGTCTATAGGAACGTCTAACAACCTGGCCGTTTCTAGAGCGCCCAATTTTTCGGGAGGCAGTTCAAAAGCGGTGTATTGAATCCTCCGCGCATCCAATAATCGTGTGATGTTTGTGGGCTTCATTACATTTCTACCTCGTTCCAATGCTCCCGCGTTGGAACGCAAACTACGCACGCTCCGCGT
>CBFDCK010000145.1:0-7450 GCA_965603285.1 uncultured bacterium | reverse complement strand
TGCTGAAACATTCGAGTCGGAGGTGCTGCCTCTGATCACGGGTGACCTCGACGTATAACCGATGGATCAGCATATCGATCTAGCCCTGGTTTCCAGAAAACGCACTCGCAGGTGGGTCGTCCTCCTGGTCGGATTGCTGCTCGTGTTCACGATCTCCTTATTCGTAGGTCGCTACCCGCAGCCTTACTGGATGTCACCGCGGTTACTGGAACAAGACGAGCTCGCGCGCCAGCTCGTACTGGCTCTACGCCTGCCGCGCATCCTAGCGGCGCTGATGATGGGCGCCAGCCTGGCCGCGGCGGGCAACGTCCTCCAGATGGTGTTCCGCAATCCGCTGGTCGGACCCGGAATTCTGGGCGTCTCCCAGGGCGCCGGCTTCGGCGCTGCCCTCGCGATCCTATCCTTCAGCACAATGCCACTCGCCGTTGAGCTGTCCGCTCTCCTTTTTGCATCCCTTGGGCTCGTCCTCTCCTACTTAATCGCCCGCCAGCTGCGCTATGGAGGCTGGGTTCTGCGCCTTATCCTCTCCGGCATTGCCGTCTCCGCGCTATTCGCGGCTGGTATTGGACTGCTTAAGTATCTCTCAGATCCGCTCACCCAACTGCCGGAAATTACGTTCTGGCTGCTTGGAGGGTTGTGGAGTGTCACCTGGCGGGAAGTGCTGCTCATGCTGCCCTTCGTGACCATTGGTTTAATCATCATGTATCTCATGCGCTGGCGTTTGAATTTGCTTTCTTTGAGCGAAGAGACCGCTTTCTCTCTGGGGTCGCGAATGGGGCGTGAAAGAGCACTGCTGTTGATGGGTGCTGTGGCTGCCATAGCGGCGGTCACTGCCGTTGGAGGTGTGATTGGATGGGTCGGTCTCATCATCCCTCACGTGGCTCGACGCTTATTCGGCGCCAGCGCACAGCGTACAGTGCCTGCGACAATCCTCATGGGTGCTGTATTCGTCATCTTCTGCGATACATTAGCTCGCTCGATCCGTGCGGGTGAAATCCCCCTGGGTATCATCACATCCCTCCTGGGCGCACTCATCTTCATCCTGCTCATGATGACTGTGGGTGCGAGATTGAAGCCATGAACGAAGCTTTAATATCAATCCAAAACCTCGAATTCTCCTACGACGGTGATCATCGCCGTGTCCTGGACAGATTGACATTGGATCTGCCAGCCGGTTCGATCACTGCAATCTTGGGACCGAACGGTGCTGGAAAGTCCACTCTTGTCCACATCCTCCTGGGTATTCTCAAACCTTCAAGTGGTGAGATCACAATTTACGGGAAAAACATCCAGCACTACACGCGTCGCGAGTTGAGCCGCTTGATAGCTTTTGTGCCTCAGAGCGAGTACACAGCATTTGAGTTCAGCGTCCTCGATTACGTCCTGATGGGGCGAGCACCACATATCGGGATGCTGCAGATGCCAACCCATGATGATCTCGTCCATACGCTGGAACACCTGGAAATGCTCGGTCTATCCAACCTGATCCACCGGTCTGTCCTCGAGCTGAGCGGTGGTGAGCGCCAGTTAGTATTGATCGCCCGTGCGCTGGCGCAAGAACCTGAGATGCTACTCTTAGATGAGCCCACGACCCACCTCGATCTGAGCAATAAAAGTCGCATCCTCACAACACTCTCCAAGCTGGCGGAGCGGGATGTGACCGTGGTTTACACGACGCACGATCCAGATTCCGCAGCAACGATCGCTCGATTCCTAGTGTTAATGAAGGAAGGGCGCGTACTCTCCAGTGGGTCTACTGAGAGCGTGCTGACCGCAGAACTACTCACTGAAACATACGGTGTGCCTGTACGCGTCGTTCAGGTTGACGATCAGCCGGTCGTGCTCTTGGAGAATCACGGAGGATGAAGGACCAGGGGAAGCTCACCCTCATAAGCGGAGAGAGCGATTCGGGCAAGACCCGCTTCTGCCGGAAGGCAGCAGGCGCAGTAAAAGAGCTTGGCTGGGATGTCGCAGGAATCGTCTCTCCTGCCGTCTTAAACGAGTGGGGTAAATTTGCCATCGATGGGTTGGATCTGAGGAGCGGAGAACGCCGGCGGCTTGCCGATTTAACTGCGGCTGGTGACCCGCTTCAAGGACCGAAGACGAAGCGCTGGCATTTCTCCATGCAGGCGCTGGATTGGTGTAATGAAGTACTGCGGAAGGCAACTCCTTGCGATCTGCTTATAATCGACGAATTGGGTCCGCTTGAATTCAATCGCGGTGAAGGCTTACTTGCCGGTTTCGAAGCAAACGACTCTCGTCAGTTCAAAGCTTCCCTGACTGTTGTTCGAACGTCCTTGCTGGAAAAAGCACGGGACCGCTGGCCGGATGCTGAAGTGCTTAATATCAGCGATAATGACAATATTTCAACGCTGGTGAAGGAGTGGCTCCAGCTATTCTGATACCCCAGATGTAATGGCAAGCTGATATCTGTTAACTGTTAACCGCTAACCACTGGTGAGCCGTGCGACGCTGGCGGCACTCCGGGCACAGACTCCAAAAATCTGCCACCTCAGGGAACATATCCTTCAGGAAGGTCATCGGTTCGGGGGCGAAAAAGCGCCCACACTCCGGGCATTCGTGCAACTCGATCGTGGTATTCCAGGTGTGCAGGAAACGCATATTGCCTCGATCCTCTATCTTGACTGCACCGGTGGCGGCTAAGAAAGCCGCCCTACAAATAAATACAAATCGAATCCGCAGATTATGAATTATCTCGAAGGGGATTGTTCCGAAAGATCGGAACAGTCCCCGTGTTTAATGATTTACTGCCTGGCCATCAAGATGCGCATTTCGGCTTCGTCGTCTTTAATTAACTCGCCGGATAAATCTACCGTTACCTGCTGGATTGTACCGGTAAAGGAGAACGGTGCTTGGTAATCATGGGACACCGCTTCGCCAAAGTCATAACCGCAACTCAAGCCCTCTATGCCGAACAAAATCGGCACGGTAGTGGGGAATTCGTTGTTGCCGACCAGTTTATCATCAATATAAAGCTGGGCGCGACCCCCGGCCCCCTTGCCCTCGCGGATGTTGGGTGGGGTGGTGGGTTCAAACTCGTAGCGTAGCGTGGTCTTGCCTGAAGGAACGTCCACAGTGGAGGTGACTTTGTACTCCTCCAGCCCGAGATAGTTGTGAATGTAGTGCAGTTTGCTGTCCTGCATATATAGCACAAAACCACCCGCAATGCCGCCCTGCGCCAGTAACACGCCTTCCGCGCCACCGTCAGGAATATCAACTTCGGCGGTGATACTGTGTGGTCGGTTGAAGATCGCCGGTGTACTGCCAATCGGCACCACTGAGAGGTCTGGGTAAAAAGTATACTGGTTGCGAGATTGAGTCAGGCGGGGTCGCTCAACGGCAAAGCGTTGCATCACGCTACCGTCCAGCGGCAGCACTTTATATTTACCGGCCTCCACATACCAGCGGGCAATCATCTCCCGTAATTTTTCGGGGTGTTTGTCGGCCAGGTTATGCACTTCAGCGGGGTCTTCGGCGATGTGATACAACTCCCAGCCGTTGGCATCCAGATCATCCAGAACTTCGTGGGTGATTTCATCGCCAAACTGGTGCCCCTTTTCGGCTCCTTCGGCGTAGCTCGGACCAGGCCAACCGCAGACTGCCCGCCAACCATCGTGATCAACGGCTCGGCAGCCAAACATCTCAAAGTACTGAGTATGGTGGTTGGTAGACGTTCCGGTGTCGTCGAAGGTGTGGGCAAAGCTGACGCCCTCGATAGGCGACTGGCTGACCCCGCGAATGCTCTCGGGCGGTTCGATGCCGAGCGTCTCCAAAACAGTAGGAACCATATCAATAGCGTGGGCATACTGATGGAGGTTCTCACCGCTGGCTTTTATGCCTTTAGGCCAGGAGACTATCAGATTATCGGTACAGCCACCGCGATACACCTCCTTTTTCCAGCGACGGAAGGGGGTGTTGCCGGCCCAGGACCAGCCCCAGGGATAGTGGTTGTAAGACCTGGGGCCGCCTAATTCATCTATACGTGGCAGGATTTCTTCCAGCTCTTCCCAATAATAGTTAAAACTGCTCATCTCATTGAAAGCGCCGTTGACCCCGCCCTCGGAACTGGCCCCATTATCAGGAATGACCATAATCAGGGTGTTGTCCAGTTCGCCAATATCTTCCAGCTCTTGCAAAATGCGGCCAAATTGATGGTCGCAATGCTCCAGAAAACCGGCAAAAACTTCCATAAAACGGGCGTAGAGTTTTTTCTGCTCGTCGTTCAGGCTGTCCCATTCGGGAACGTCGGGGTCGCGGGGCGATAGCTCGGCCTCGGCGGGGAAGATACCCAACTCTTTTTGACGGGCAAAAACAACCTCGCGGTATTTGTCCCAGCCAATGTCAAATTTGCCTTTATACTTGTCAATCCATTCTGGGGCTACCTGATGCGGGGCGTGAGCGCAGCCGGGCGCGTGGTAGAGGAAGAAGGGTTTGTCAGGGGCGTTGACGTGGGCATCCAGAATAAACTGGATGGCGTGGTCGGCCAGGTCTTCATCCAGGTGATAGCCTTCTTCAACTGTTTTGGGCTGGGCCACCGAGTGGTTATCGTACGTCAGATCGGGGAACCATTGGTTGGTCTCACCGCCCAAAAAGCCGTAATAACGCTCAAATCCACGGCCCAACGGCCAGCGATGGAAGGGGCCGGCCGGGGTGCTTTCCTCAGCCGGAGAAAGGTGCCACTTGCCGGTGCAAAAGGTGTTGTAGCCGTGTTCCAGCAACATCTCCGGCAGCATCCCATTTTCAAAGGGCATGCGACCATCGTAGCCGGGGAAGCCGGTAGCCGTTTCCATTATGGCAGCCACCCCGTTGGAGTGATGGTTGCGCCCGGTGAGAATGCACGAGCGGGTGGGCGAACAAAGCGCCGTGGTGTGCACATTGGTATAGCGCAGGCCGTTTTGGACCAGCCGGTCAAGATTAGGGGTGTTGACCAGCCCGCCAAAGGCCGACATCTGCCCGTAGCCCACGTCATCAAGGACAAAGAAGATGACGTTGGGCGACCCTTCTTTGGCGCGAGTGGGTTCCGGCCAGGCGGGAGATGACTCGGAAATGGTCCGGCCAATCACGCCGGGAAAGGCTGTTCCCTCTTGATATTCTACTAACTCAGACATATTGGTCTCCTTTAATTTATTTTTGTATGTATAAAATGGTCCCAATATTATACATGCGATTAATCTTGATCCAGACATTTACCACGATCATAGTATTTAAACCTGGGCCAAATCAAATGATATTTTGGAGAGTTTATCACGCTGTTCGAAGCGGCAAACCTACGGTTTGTTGGAGAACGGTTGCACCGTTCTCCTTGATGCGCTTGTTTTGCCAGAATCAGATGTAATGGTTACAGCCCATCATTTCCCGGTGGTCAAAGCATTTCTGTGTGACGCCCGCGAGCGCGATTTGGGGTCACTGGAGGTGCGAGACGGAACCGTCCAGTTGGCGATGCCAGGGACAATCGCAACAATAAGATTGTTGGGGGGTTAGCCAGACCGGTGGCGGCTAAGAAAGCCGCCCTACAACTAAATACAAATTGAATCTACAAATTATGAATTATCTCGAAGGGGCTGTCTAAAAAGTAGTAAAGTTTCGGCGGATAAGGAAATCCGCCCTACTTCGTAGGGTCTACAAACTTCGTAGTTCCATGGCATTATCGTAAACGAAACCTTTTGGTACAGCCCCTTGTTTGATTGTTTATTGCCGTGCCAAGATCATGCGCATTTCAGCTTCGTCGTCCTTGATCACGTCACCACTGACATCAAAGGTCACGCTGTGGATCGTGCCGGTGAACTCGAAGGGCGTCTCATAGAAAGGCGCCACCGGCGCTCCGGGATCAGCGCCAACTGTGATGCCGCCGGTCAGCCCCAGGCTGATGGGTGTAGTGAGCGGGAATTCGGCCTGCCCGACCAGCTTGCCGTCTATATAAAGCTGAGCGTGACCGGGTGTGCCCTTGCCGTTGGCGATATCGGGCGGACCGGTGACCTCGAACTCGAAGCGCAGTTCGTGATGCCCGGTCGGGACCGGCTCGGTGCTTTCTACGTGCAGGTAGTCGCGGGCGACATAGTTCTGCACGTATTGCAGCTTGCCATCCATGACGTAGAGCGAGTAGCCGCCATCCGTGCCGCCAAACGACACCAAAGCGCCTTCTGCGCCGCCCGCGGGGATTTCCACATCAGCAGTGATGCTGTGCGTGCGGTTGAGCGTGCGCGGCCCGGCGTTGAAGGGCACAGACTGGGTGTGTGGGTAGAAGGTAAAGCTGGTGCGGTCTTTAGCGATCTGCGGGCGTTCTTCGGCAAAGCGCGCCGTACCGCGCCCATCCACCGGCATGACGTTGTACTTACCGGCCTCAACGTACCACTGGGCGATCATTTCGATCAGCTTGGCGCGGTTTTCTTCGGCGATATTATGATTCTCGGCGAAGTCTTCATCCACATGGTATAGCTCCCAGTGCTTTGCGTCTAACTCGGTCAGCTTCTCGGCCGGGATGGGTTCACCAAAGAAGGCACCAGCCTCCGTGAAGGATGGACCGGGCCAGGGGCAAACCGCCCGCCAGCCATCGTGGTAGATGGAGCGGTGACCCATCATCTCGAAGTATTGGGTGTGATGCATGGAAGTGGTCAGCGGGTCTTCGAAGGAGTCGGCAAAGCTGACACCCTCGATGGGGGATTGGGTGACACCCTTGACGCTGGTCGGTGGTTCGATCCCCAGCAGGTCGAGCACAGTGGGTACCATATCGATGGCGTGGGTGTACTGGGTGCGGTTTTCTCCCTTGGCTTTCAAACCCTTGGGGAAGTGGACGATGAAGGGATCACTGATCCCGCCCCGGTAGGTCTCGCGCTTCCAGCGGCGGAAGGGGGTGTTCCCCGCCCAGGTCCAGCCCCAGGCGTAGTGGTTGAAGGTATTCGGTCCGCCGAGTTCATCGATCAGGCGCAGGTTTTCTTCCAGCGAGTCGGGCACGTTGTTGAAGAACAGATTCTCGTTGACCGAACCGGTCGGACCGCCCTCGGAGCTGGCGCCGTTATCGGAGATCACCATGATCAGGGTGTTCTCGAACTCGTCGATGTTCTTCAGGAAATCGAGCAAACGTCCAATGTGGAAATCGGTGTGCTCCAGGAAACCTGCGAAGACTTCCATCATGCGGGCGTAAAGCTTCTTTTCGTCGTCCGAAAGCGAATCCCACCTGGGAACGTCGGGGTCGTGACGGGAGAGTTCCGCCTCTGCGGGCGCGATACCCAGTTCTTTTTGGCGCGCAAAGGCTTTTTCGCGGTAGACCTCCCAGCCGTCATCGAATTGACCCTTGTACTTATCCGACCATTCCTTACGCACATGGTGTGGCGCGTGCATGGCGCCGGTGCAGAAGTACATGAAGAAGGGCTTGTTGGGTGCCACCTGCTTGGCATCGGCGATGAAGCTGACCGCTTTATCGACCAAGTCT
>CBFDCK010000144.1:0-7519 GCA_965603285.1 uncultured bacterium | reverse complement strand
CCATTAGACCAATTCCTGGCAGCCCATCCTGATTATTTATTCAAAGGATCACCTGAACATGCCCTGATCAATCCAGATAATCTGTTAATTCTTTTGAGTCAATTGAGATGTGCCGCCTTCGAACTGCCGTTCAGTATCGGAAACGAATTTGGTAAAGTAGAACCTGATCGAGTCCAAGAATTCCTACAATTCATGTCAGAACAGGGAGAACTTCACAAATCCGGACAAAAATTTTTCTGGATGGACGATCAATATCCAACCGAGAAACTATCACTAAGAAGCGCTTCTGCTGCTAATGTTACTCTACAAGCGATTGAAGAGGACATTCCTGTTACGATCGGTCATATCGATCGAGTTAGTGCACATTGGATGGTTCACCCAGGAGCCATCTATTTACACCAAAGCCAGACCTATATCGTCGATGATCTCGATCTGGGAAATGATATTGCACATTTGCGAAATGTTGAAACAGATCATTACACAGAACCCCATAGAGAGAGCGAAGTAAGACTGATTGATAAGTATGATCAAGCCCAGATAGCCGGTGGAATGAAATCGCATGGTGAAATAAACGTCACTTCCAGGACTATCGGATTTCGCAAGATCAAATGGTTCACACACGAACAAATCGGAGTTGGTGAAGTTACACTGCCTTCCGTAGAATTGAGGACAACCGGCTATTGGCTGTTTTTGGAAAATGATGTGGTGGCACACTTAAGTGAGACGATGCTTTGGCGCAATGACCCCAACGATTATGGACCCGATTGGCGAATCGTTCGCGGGCAAGTGCGAGCCCGAGACGGTTTTCGCTGCCAGGTCTGCGGAACACCTGAAAAAGAACGACATCACGACGTCCATCATAAAATTCCTTTTCGTTCTTTTCCTTCTTATAAGAGTGCCAACAGGCTTGAAAACCTGACCACATTATGCAAAAGTTGCCACCAACGAGCTGAGACGATTGTGAAAGTGCGCAGTGGCTTATCGGGGGTTGCCCATGTATTAGGACACTTAGCCCCTTTCTTCCTGATGTGCGACATTCGGGACCTGGGTGTTTTTTCTGACCCACAATCACCACTTTCGGAGGGACAACCCACAGTCGTAATTTATGATCAGGTTCCAGCTGGAATTGGCTTAAGCCAACGTTTATTCGAATTGCACAATAAATTGTTAATTCATGCATATGATCTCGTAGGTGCGTGCGAATGCAGCGACGGTTGCCCATCTTGTGTTGGTCCTGGTGGTGAAAATGGTATGGGGGGTAAAGCTGAAGCACTAGCAATCCTGAAGGTACTGGCTCAACAATAATAATGATAAAATTCCAATATGGCTTCACTTCACGATAAGCTTAAATCATTAGGAGTTAATGTCGGTGTCCAGCACTTACCTGCACGACAAGGATCATCATCGCACTCTGTCGAGAAGATCCTTGAAGGTCGGGTTATTGAGACCCAAGCCGGTGATGCGTTTGTAGTTGAAACCAAGTATCATTTGAATTATATTCACGGACACGTTGGAATTCAGATCACATCTCCTTTAGAAGTTCTCGCAGATTGGGCAAGAGAATGCCACATTAAAGGGCTTTCCCCTCAATCTTTTGCTTTTATCGACACAGAAACAACCGGTTTATCAGGCGGCACTGGGACATACACTTTTCTTATCGGTGCAGCACGTTTTCTTAATAACCAATTCCAAATAGCGCAGTTTTTCATGCGCGATCCAATTGAGGAACCTGCTCAGCTCCTTGCATTCGAAGAATTCCTGGCACCGTGCGAAGCGATTGTCTCTTTCAACGGCAAGACTTTTGATATTCCCTTATTGAACACCCGCTTTATAACTCATGGTTGGCGCTCCCCACTGAAAGATATCCCCCACATAGATCTTTTACACCTTGCGCGTCGTTTGTGGCGAGATCGCATCCCCAGTCGTACACTATCAAACCTGGAAACACAAGTCTTGGGAGCTATGCGTACTGAGGAGGATATCCCTGGTTGGATGGTGCCAAGTATTTATTTTGAATACTTGATGGATGGAGATGCTCGTCCATTAAAACGCGTTTTCTATCATAATGAAGTTGATGTTCTTTCTCTGGCAGCGCTTTTGAATTACATAGCGGAATTGCTGTCTGATCCACTCGTTATTGGAAACAAATACAGTAGCGACCTTATAGCTTTGGCGAGATTATTCGAAGATTTAGGTGACACCGATTCAGCCACCAACTTATATCTTAGTGGGCTCAATCACGAAGATGTTCAAAAAAGCCGTCTACCCCAACCATCCATAATTGATGCCGTCTACAGGCTGGCAATGATCCATAAACGTCGGGAAAATTTTCAAGCAGCAATAGAGCTTTGGATTCAAGCTGCCGACAAGAAGCATATCGAAGCTCATGTTGAGCTGGCAAAATATTACGAACACCGCGCCAAAGAATACCACCAGGCAATTTACTGGACCCAATCAGCTATTGAGAAAATAAGCAGTCTTCAAGATTTGGGGGGTTATCCCAGAAGAATTATTCCCTCAAATCGCATGAAGTGGCTCTCTGATTTACAGCATCGTTTGATGCGTTTAGAACGTAAGTATTCGCTGCGGCAAGATTAAGATCGATTGTTTTGCTAATTACTCCATTAATTCCAATTCCAATCTAAGGCTCTTAAGCCAGCATCCCCGCTGCCGGCATATGTCGGAAATCATCGCTGGGATATCGGATGTACGATCTTTTGATGCGATTATGACCCCACAAATTTGATTTTCAATAATAACTCTGTCCAACTCTTCAATTCCCCCTACTACTTCAATGCCATGGATCTGACGTCCTTTCATCAATGGGTCATTGTCGATAATACCAACAGGTTGGTAATGTATTTGTGGGTCCATGAGTATCCAACGTAATGCCATTTCACCGGTATCGCCCGCACCGTATATCAGAATTCTCTCTTCCGGTTTATTGTGCTGTTGGTAAGTAAATATATTTAGTATCCTAAAAGTGGAGCGAGTTACTGCCAATCCCAGAAACAAGAATAGAGCATAGAGAAGGATTATGATAGGCGCGAATCCTGCCGGGAAAAGATAAAAATTAAAAGCATTCAAAATAAAGAAGGAGGATGCGACGATGACTAAACTGCCAATTGATGCTTTAATGAAACGTAAAAAGTCATTAAAATCAATGTAGCGCCACACTCCCCGGTAGACCCCAAACACAAAGAAAGAGATATATGTTCCTGCAAGCACTACTGGAAGAGTCCTTAGAACAACTTCCATTCGAACCTCATTCATAAAAAAACCATAATAAGTCAAGAAAGCGAGATAATATGTCACACTGATGAGGGTGAAATCTAAGAAAATTTCTAATAACCTGCGTCGGAAAGTCAGGTCTAAGATAATCCGGGTTATAGATTTTTCGCGATTTACATCCTTCGATGTCTCTAGGACTTTCATTCCCCCAAGGTACACAGTTACCAAAGCAAATGAAATTATGAGAATCGGGACAAGAATTAAGCTGAACCAATAATTAATCGACTCCAGCATTGCTGCCATAACCCCCGATACCAAAGCAACACTAAAAAGAAAAATAAGTGTACTACGCTCGCTAAGACCGAATTGGATCAGCCTGTGTGAGGTATGATCTCGCCCTCCCTTAAATATGGATTCTCCCCTTAGAAGGCGGGTAAACGTCACTAATGCGATATCAAGAATAGGCAATAAAAATAAAATGGTGGGCACACCCAGTACAGCAAATATGTTTGATGCCTGAGGCTGGCGACTTATTGCTAAAACAGCCAGGGTGAATCCAAGAAACATACTCCCGCTGTCACCCATAAAGATAGATGCGGGAGGTTTGTTATAAACCAAGAAACCCAATACGCTGCCTGCTAAAGCCAAAGAGATGAACAATAAATCTTGGTCGCCTGACTTCCAAAAAAAATAACTTAAAAATCCGACAGCTATTAACGAAATTCCTCCCGCCAGACCATCCATGTTATCCAGCAAGTTGATCGCGTTTGTAATCCCAACAATCCATAAATAGGTCAGAAGAATATTGAGAATCCTGGCTAAGGATTCATTTTCAATTCTTGGGGTAAAGAAATTGGTCGTGTAACCGAATATAATTACCAAAGTGGCAATTGCAATTTGACCCACCAATTTTCCTACCGGTGGTAATGTCCTAAAGTCGTCTATTAATCCTAATAAGAAAATTGAGCTAGCACCAATTATAATTCCCCAATGAACAGCACCCCTTTCCCCACTAAATATGCTGACGATACCCAGGCTCAATAAAAACGCAGCAAAAATTCCAACACCCCCAAGAGTCGCAGTGGGCTTTTTATGCCATCGGTCATCACGCGGTTGAGTGATATACCCGCTACGCAGACTGAATTGGCGGATCAGCGGAATCAATAATAAACTAAATACTGCAGCTAACCAAAAAGTTATCAGGGGGATCATAATCAATTACGGTTGGATGGTTATTTGGCGCAGAAATTCTTCTAGCCTTGACTTCTGATCATCAGGAGCTCTCTCAACCGCCATTTGTACATAATATTGAGCTGTGTCAAGGTCACCTCTTTGAGCATAGAGGCGCGAGAGCATCTCTAAGATTTGCCATCCATCGACTCGCTGTGGCGCTAATTGAAGTGCCTGTTCATAAGAAATGATCGTCTCATCCAATTGTCCCAATCGGGAATGTATGCCTCCAATTGAGACGTAATAATTAGACTTCAATAAATTAGGTGCCGATTGAGAAAGTTCAGTCGCTTTTTGGTAATTTTCAAGGGCTTGATTGAGCGCATGACTGCTTTCCTCGGCTGTACTATCCGATAAGTTTTCAAATTTTTGGATGTAATAATCACCAAGCAGTCCATATGTCCAATCATAGTTCGGGTCCAATTCTAATGAATTTTGCAGGAGAGGATAAGCATCCTCTGGATGTTTTTGTACACTCAGAAAATGAAGCGCCCACTCATCCCAGATTCTAGCGTTGTTAGGGCTCAAGATGACGGCATGCGAGAAATAATCCGACGAAGTCTGGGCGTGATCTTCCCTTTGTTGGGGATCAGAAGAAAAAGCTGACCACAAACTGTAAAGGCGCGCAAGATTTGCAGTATGGTCTGTGTTAAGCGGATTAATACCTTGCGCGCTGCGCAGGTCTTCTGCTGCTTGGTGGATCAATTTTTCTCGTTGTGATGGTTCAGAGAGCGTTTTTGCGTATTCAAGGTATGCCCTGCCAAGGAATAAATAATAGTAGTCCTCGTTCGGTGCCAGTTCGATTGCGTGATTGTAAATTGAGATTGCTACCGGCCACGTGTTAGAGCGTGTGAAAGATTCGGCTGTTTTAAAGGCAATATCAGCTTGAATAACCCGAATGTTTGTAATATTAGCGATTACAAACGCCACAACGAATGCCGCCAATGCCCCAATGATACTGAAACCTTTCCTCCGTGTACTTCTCTCAGGCCAATTGTCAGGCACGAAAAGGGCTAATCCAAAAACTAGAAACAGTAGATATATGTAATATTTCGTCAATATACCTTCCGAGTTCTGTACCTGTCTAAGTATCCCATCCAGAGTATTTACTGTGTTTCTGGCCAGAACTGCCATCCCGCTTGCGTGCCAAACCCAGAATATTACAGCTAGCGATGATGATATCAACAGAATTGTGCCAAACACTTTTCCCCAATTCTGTGCACCCTGCCTGGCTTGTTCTTCCAAAGAGATTACAGTTTCAGAGGTGTTGATGACCCCCGCAGTCAACCACGACACCAATAACAACACCAGAACACCGTATGTATTCTCAAGCGTTGAGTTCCTCAAACGCACAATAGAATTCCACAATATTTCTGACGTTGATTTTGCACCTTGCGCGTTGGATATCATGTCGTAGGCCAAAGTGCTAAGTAGAATTGCAATAATAAAACCAGCGATAACAGCTTCATTTAACCAATTAGACGAGATCAGGATATTAGATTTCGGTTTATATTTAGAAATGCGTCTCTTTTTCTTTTTAGATGAAACTTGGTCCTTCTTATGGTCAACAACCATATCATTGCTTTTATTCTTATGTCCATTTTCCGATTTTTCAGGATATTGTTGTGAAAATGATCGATCTAAGGAGGTTTCATCCAACGCCAAGACAGTATCCCTACCATTTTGGGAGACTCCTTCAAACCCGGCTATCAAGGGATACAAATAACCAATCAATAACAGCAGCGCTGTGTAAACCCAAAAATATGTTCTCGTAACCGCTATCGCAATCCCAAAATTGATCTCGACAAAATGGGATACGATAGCAGCCAGCAAGCCCACTAGTAAATAAGCTCGTAATTTATTTATTACTCCCTGTGGTGATTCATAATCGCCAACCATTGAGATCACTAATAGATATATTATAGCGCCCAAGATCATCCCAAAAGGCAATGCCACTCCAAACAGACTCCATCCTCGCCAGAGTATGAACACTATCGAACTGATCACACCCCCAAAAAGATAGAGAGCTAAAAACAGATTCCTTTGCCAAAATCCATTAATCAAACCAAGCCATTTCAGACCGTAATAGATAATCAAACCAAAAAGGGATAAATATATTAATAAACCCATTACGCCAGTAATGACCAGTGAATCCCATGTCTCGTTATGTGAACGATCCGGAGAAGCATTTCGTTTTTCAACTTGAGTCAATTCAGGGGGATAAAAGGGGTTGAAGGCGACATACATACTTTCTGGACCGTAGCCGATCAGAGGACGAATGAAATTCAATTTATCGCTGCTTCCATCCGGATACTCAAGGGGGGCATGCGGTCTTACCAGCTCCGAAGCCCCGCCCCAGATTAATGTCCTTACTTTTCCAGTGCGGCTTTCAACATCTAACAACTGTCCCAAACGTCCAAAGCCCGGGACTGTCTGCAGTTCCGCCAGTGGTCCTTGAGGGATATTAAGCGTCACCAGGAAAACGGCTGCAATTAATGACACAGCAACCCCCAAGATTGTCAACCATCTTTTTCGCCAGATCAAAGACAATCCCAACCAAATGATTATCAAACTGGCTCCCCACCCCATCCAAGGACCCCGGCTGCCAGTGAAGTACAATGCGATGATTTGTAAAGTTGCAATAAATACATAACATGTAGCGCGCCCGAAATTGGCACCCAAAGATCCTCTTTCAGTAAGCAACGCTTCAAAGGATTCCACGATTCTCATCACAGTGAGCGGAAACACCATAACAAGATACGCAGCCACAAAAATCGAGTTGCCCATATTGGCTGCAATTCGTTCGGAAACATCGCCTCCCCAGGGTATAGGATCAATACGGTACTTTTGTAGAACGCCATACATACTCACAGGAAGGCTAGCAATAATCACAGCGCTTATCAGGCGCTTGATCTGACCTTTACTTCTTAGGTTGACCACCAATGCTGCAAATATAACAATGTATGATAAAGTTGTATAAGTTCCTTGTAGGCGTTGGTAAGAGCCCCAGAGACTCACCCTCGGTGTTACGGAGAAAATTGTCGCCATGAGATACACA
>CBFDCK010000143.1:0-7690 GCA_965603285.1 uncultured bacterium | reverse complement strand
TGGTTTTTATGTTGTTCGATCGCACGCTGCTAAGGCAATTGAAAGGCTTTCTCAGGAGGCGTAAGAACCTATATAACATTAATGGTGCCAAACCCACTACCAGCGCCCATTCCGCCCATTTGGAATGCGCAAGCACGGCTTGCGCATTGATCACTTTCACCGAAGGATAACGATTCTATTCTAATTGCGAAAGCGAAGCTTTCGCTAAGCTCACGTATTTTGAGCCGCATCCGTTCTTTAAGCATCCGCTCTTTGGATGCCGGATGCCAGCTCCCATTCCGCCCTTTTGGAGTACGCCTGCATTTTGCCAAGCTCACGCATTTTGTGAGCCGCTCACGTATTTTGAGCCGCCCACGCTTGTATGTTTTTAGATTGCCATGCATTTTGCGGGTGAAAGTAGCAAACATGCAAGCATCTGTTTTTTAGATGCAAGATCATGTATTTTGAGCCGCCCACTGAAGGTGAGCCGACCAAGCATACGAAGTATGCCAACGATCCATATCTAGTTGAGAAAGTGAAGCTTTCGCCAAGCTCTACGAAGTTGAGCCGGATATCCCATTGAAAACACATTAAATGCCTGATGATGTGTTAGGTTTCTTGGAAAGTATCAAAATAGTGTAATATATGACCTCATACATCATAGACGTTTAATAAAAAGATTAACCGGACATAAAAAAGGAGAGGGACATGGCGACAAGACCTAACATCCTGATGATTGTGACAGATCAAGAGTATGCCCACCAGGCGTTTCCAGCGGGTGTTACCTTACCCAACAGGAATCGATTACATAACCGGGGGGTGACATTTAACAACCATCAAGTAACCACCACCGTCTGCACCCCATCCCGGTCAGTGATGTGGACCGGACAGCACACACCATTTACGCGTATGATCGATAACACCAATCTCGCCTGGATTGAGGACATGCGTGCCGACCCAGATTCCCTACCCACCATTGGTCATATGCTGCGCGATCAGGGTTACTACACGGCATATAAGGGCAAGTGGCACGAATCAGAATTCCCTGAAGGGGATACGTCAGATGCTATGGAACCATACGGTTTTTCTGATTTCCAGGAGTGGGGTGATGCTTATGGTGCGCCCCTCGATGGTCTGAACAAGGACCCCATGACTGCAGCAGAGGCTTTAGATTGGTTGGAAAGTCGTGCTCCAGAATTATCTGATTCACAGCCCTGGTTCCTGGCAGTAAATTTCATCAATCCCCATGACATCATGTATTTTGATACCGATGACGAGGAAATGGTGCAGGTACGAGGAATGTTTCCCATTTTTGGTGCACCCGATACACCACTATATCGCCAACAATGGTCAACTACTCTGCCCGCCTCATTCTTCGATGACCTTTCGGGTCAGCCTCAAGCTGTTCGCAACTACAAAGTAATGAGCGATGGCACCTATGGACGCATCCCGATGGAGCGGCGTGATATGTGGCATAACCACGTCAACTATTACCTCAACTGCATGATCGACGTCGACCGGCACATCGGGAGCGTGCTTGATGCGCTCGAAAAAAGTGGTCAGTTCGAGAACACCATCATTATATTCACCTCCGATCACGGTGAGATGTGCGGTGCCCATCACCTTCGTCAGAAAGGTAGTGTGGCCTTCAAGGAGACAACGAATGTACCATTGGTTATAGTCGATCCGAACAAACCTGGAGGCTTTCGTACAGATGCTGTAGGCTCTCACCTTGACTTGGTGCCAACGATTCTGGCATATGCTGGTCTTTCGGAGGCTGAACGAAAACATCGCTATCCCCTCCTGAAAGGGCAGGACCTGTCCGGTGTGGTTGCCGATCCGGTTTCGGACGGTCCAAGAGGCAGTTCGCAAAACCCCGCTAAAGGGGCGCTATATACGTACGACATGATCACCACGATTGACGCACAATGGCTGCAGCGTAACGCGCCCATTTTTCTCGATACTGCAGCCGCAGAGGCTGGATTGGAATTCGTGCGCGGCAAAGAATTCCTGGCCAAGCTGGATGAAATCGAGAAACCCAATTTAGATAATAGGGAACTTTTCCGGGGCATATTCGACGGCCGCTACAAACTTGTACGTTACTTTGGTTTAGCTCATTACAATCTACCAGGTTCTATTGAAGATCTACTCGCTAATAATGATGTGGCTCTTTATGATCTGCAAATGGATCCAGAAGAAATGAATAATTTGGCAGATCAGGAAAATCCGGGCTATGACGAAGAACTACTGAATAGGATGAATGCTAAACTCAATGCCCTGATCGAGGCTGAGATTGGAGAAGATAAGCCAATATTCGAACCGTCAAAGGCAGGTTAACTGAGAGCTAAAAACTCGGGCTTGTGATGAAATCTCTCCAGGGTTGGCACATATATCTATTTCGTGGTGTTTTCGCTTTAATCCTTGGCGCCCTACTGCTCACTCAAAGGGCTCAGTGGAATGTAGTCCAATACATGGGATTATTTTGGTTGACCATTGGTCTGACGAGTATAGCCTGGGCGCGTTCAAGGGGTAGGGAGATTCGCTTAGCTCGTTGGTCCTTGGTTGCTGGTATCTTGGGAGTATTTGCGGGCGTGATTGCCTTATTACGACCATTGCTAGCCATTTATTTCTCAACCTGGGAAATAGTTTCGCTTTTAGGAGCTCTAATAATCATCACAGGTCTTCTACACATCATTGGAGGATTCAGAATAGGTTCGGTTTACGGATCCCAATGGTCCTGGGGTAGTTATCTTGTAGGTTTTGTTCAGGTGATCCTGGGCTTAATTGTAATAATTTTCCCCTGGGAACCAGTTCGGGCAGTCTGGTTGATGGCAAGCATCTGGTGCATAATCACAGGGATTCTGTTATTATTAGATGCTCGACGTTTGCGATCACAAGCAATTTTGAATAATAAAAATACTATTTAGAAAACAGGAGGTCAGAATGCCGCCGAGAAGAAGGGGTGCAAGACGAACTGCAAGACGCACAACCAGGAGAACAGTCCACCGCAGGAGAAGGCGAATGCGCCGCAGGATGCGAAGACGCGTGGTCATTGGCGGTATGGTGGTTCTTGGTGTCGGTTATGGTGCTTACAAGCTGAGCCAGCCGCAAGTCGAACAAATAGAACAACAGACTGGCAAAAAAGCTGAAGATCTTACGGAAGAAGAACTTGAAGGCGCAATGGATGAACTCGGTATTGAATCTCAAGAACCTACCGATGAAGAAATTGCTATGCTTGAAGCAGAAGAGGATAAGAATCCATCTGTCTGATTCAATCTTTTGCATTTCAATTAAGTGATTGGCACTGCCAATCTGATACAGTGTAATACGAGCTTATTACATCAAGGCTTTATCTTATGGTCATTAGCCAGTGAGAGGTTGAATGTCTTGGATCTGGCGATCCACTCGGAGCAACTTAGGACTAGAAACTTCGCTCGCGCCGGATCGCCAGATCCGGTGCAACCACGAATCCTCCTGCAGATTCGCAGGTCTCTCGCCCACATAGGTGTCCTGTTCCTCGACCCCCACGCCCTCTTCGCTGAATAGTTGTGGGATGCAAGCCGTTCTTCTTTTGGGACACACAATATCTTATTCTAAATGGAATCTCTAAGTTTTAGCAAAATCTGTACCAGAAGGGGCAAAATTCCGTAATACACCGTCCGCTTGCGGCAGATATAGGGACTTTGAAGATTTTGCCAGTTTATTTTTCTGCAGATGTTCACTTTCACATTACGGATAGTCGCCGCTGTTATTTAATACCAGCTGTAAGATTTCTTTGCTCGCATTGACGCAAAAATTCGTGGCAAAAATCATCGACATCAAAGAACATTTCAACTAAACTATGCATGGCAGGGTTCCTTCTTAGTTTGGTATAGTTTTCACCTTAAGCTTCCACTTTTTTGATTCCCTGCCTTGCCCATAACTCACGTTAAAAAAATACACGAAGTACCAATAAATTACGGATCACACCCTGAGGAAGAAAAAGCTTGACACAATGAACTCACAATTCGATATGGATCTCCAGGAAGTTGTTACTGAAAAACGCTTCGAGGGTATGTGGCGATTATTACGCGGTTATCGATGGATCTACTTCGGTGCAATATTGGCCGTAGGTATTTCAGCATTTGCACGTACAGGAACTTATTTACTACTTGGATATTATGTAGATGAAGTTCTGGTGAGTGATACCTCCCAATTTACGCCTTTTCAGATAGCGTTGGGCTTTATCGGATTATCCTTGATTATGGGTATATTTGCATTTGTTAGTGGAACACTTGCTGGTCGAACAGGTGAAGGGATTGCCAAGCGAGTTCGAGATTACGTATTCGATCATATACAGCACATGACTTTCACCTACCACGACCAGACCAAAACCGGTGAACTGATCCAGCGTTCGACATCGGATATTGACGCTATTCGACGTTTTTATGCTGATCAAGGAATTGGAATCGGACGTATCAGCCTGTTATTCTTGGTAAATTTAGGAGCCCTACTTTGGCTCGATTGGCGTTTAGCGCTGGTATCAATAATCGTAGTTCCTTTTACCATGACACTATCAGTAGTGTTCTTTGGCAGGGTGTCCAAGGCGTATGAAAAGTATCAAGAACAGGACGCAATACTCTCAAATCGACTTCAAGAGAATCTGACCGGGGTTCGCGTGGTTAAAGCATTCGCCCGTCAGGCTTACGAAATTGGCAAGTTTGAATCCGAAAACTGGGAGAAGTACCTGCGTGGCAAGCGACTTCTGTTGATGCATTCCAGCTACTGGCCCATATCTGACATTATGACTGGAATCCAAATGCTGTTGGGTTTCGCGGTTGGCGCGCTTATGGCAATCAATGGCGCAATCACCGTCGGAGAATATATAACATACGCGGGACTGTTGATATGGATTCTGTGGCCAATCCGCAACCTTGGGCGATTAATTGTTCAAATGTCATCTGGGTTGGTTTCATTCGACCGGGTCATGACTGTAATCAAAGAGCCGCGTGAGCCACTCGATACCGGTGAATACCTCCCGGAGAACACAGTAGAAGGCTCCCTCGAATTCGAAAATATCGGCTTCGCTTATGACGACGCCCCAAATGTGTCTGTCCTACAAGACATCAGCTTCTCGGTCAAACCTGGGCAAGTGATAGCCTTATTAGGATCAACTGGCTCGGGAAAAACGACCTTAGCTAATTTGCTACCTCGTTTTTACGAGTATACAGAAGGAAAAATACTTCTCGATGGTGTTGAACTGAAGCGTTATCCTCGCAATTTTCTACGCAGCCAAATTGGTACTGTGGAACAAGAACCATTCCTCTTCTCGAGAACGATTCGCGAAAATATAACTTACGGTATCGACCGCGAAGTTACCCAAGAGGAAGTCGAAGAAGCCGCTAAGGCAGCCGCAGTCCATAATTCGATCATAACATTCCCCGATAAATACAATACACTCGTTGGAGAAAAAGGCGTTACGCTATCAGGCGGACAAAAGCAGCGGGTGGCGATCGCCCGTACGATCATAAAAAACCCCCGAATACTCATATTTGATGATGCCACCTCCTCAGTGGATTTAGAAACCGAAGCTGATATCCGTCAAGCATTAGAAAAACTGATGGAAGAACGGACCACCTTTATAATCGCACACCGCATCCAATCGGTTATGAAAGCGGATTTGATCGTAGTTCTCGATAAAGGTCGCATCATTCAGATTGGCACCCATCAAGAACTCTTGGCTCAAGAAGGCGTCTACCGAAAAATCCATGATATTCAAACACAGATCGAAGTTCAGTTGGAAAAAGAAGTCGCCAGCGCAGAGATGGGGGTGTAATTATGACTGAACAATATTTCGAAGAAGAAGAATTTACTTCCCAATTTACCGGAAAAATCACTCTGCGAATTGTGCAACTGGCCAAGCCCCATTGGAAATGGGTACTCGGTTTCCTGTTGATGATTACACTGGTTTCAGTTCTGGATTCATATTTCACTTTCCTCACCAGTCTTATCATCGACAAAGCCATTTTGGGGGATGATATTGAAGCTCTGAAAAATATCATCATCCGTTATGGATTGCTGATCCTAGTTCAAGCCGCTGGAGTTTTCGGGTTCATCTACCTTGCCGGAATACTGGGCGAGCGCATTCGTTATGATCTGCGAAAAAAGATGTTCATTCATCTACAAGAACTATCACTTTCTTACTATAACGTTACGCCAGTTGGTTGGATCATGTCCCGCGTGACATCTGACTCTGAACGCGTGGCTGAACTTGTAACCTGGGGATTCTTAGATGTCACATGGGGAATTATGAACATTGCTACGGCAGCATTTTTCATGCTAATGATTAATTGGCAATTGGCTCTGATAGTATTCCTGGCAATTCCAATTTTAATATTCGTTGCTGTGCAGTTTAAAAAGAAAATCATCATTGAGTTTCGGGATGTACAAAGGATTAACTCCAAGATCACAGGGGCTTTCAACGAAACGATCACCGGAGTTCGAGTGATCAAAGCCTTTGGTAGAGAAAAACACAACATGCAGGAATTTGACGTGCTGACTAGTGAAATGTATCGTGCCGGTTACAGGGCCGCGTGGCTGTCAGCATTATTCCTACCTGTAGTGATGTTGATCAGTTCGTTTGCAGTGGCCACGATTATTTGGTTTGGAGGTTATCAAACCCAGATTGGGAATATGAGTATTGGTGGAATTCAAGCCTTCGTCACCTATGTTGTTTTCATGATTTGGCCGATACAAGAAATGGCACGGGTTTATGCAGAGTTACAGCGCGCCATAGCATCTGCAGAACGAATATTCTCTTTAGTTGATACTGTTCCCGATATATCCGACAAACCTGATGCATTTGACCCCGGCAGCATCCAAGGCGATATCGTTTTTGACAACGTCAACTTTTTCTATGAGGAAGATAAACCCGTTCTACAAAGTTTTAACTTACACATCAAGCGTGGTGAGACTGTAGCTTTAGTTGGACCGACTGGTGGCGGAAAAACAACGATCGTAAATTTATTATGCCGTTTTTTCGAACCCAAAGAAGGCACGATTTGCATCGGAGGTCGCGACTACGAGGATATCGCTCTGCATGCGATCCAGTCTCGAATCGGAGTTGTTTTGCAAACCCCTCACCTCTTCTCAGGCACCATTACCGACAATATTCGATATGGAAAACTGGGTGCTACAGATGAAGAGATTGGAGCTGCAGCCCAGCTTGCAGGTGCCCATGATTTCATCATAAAACTCGACAAGGGTTATGATGATGAAGTTGGAGAAGGAGGTAACTTGCTTTCCGTAGGTCAGAAACAACTCATCAGCCTTGCTCGTGCAGTACTCCGGGAACCAGAAATTTTTATAATGGACGAAGCGACCAGTTCCGTAGATACGATCACCGAAACGCTTATTCAAAAAGGCATGGAGAACCTGATGGAAGGTCGTACAAGTTTTGTGATCGCCCATCGTCTATCCACCATCAAAAAAGCTGACCGAATCTTGGTGATCAAAGATGGTAGTATCATAGAAAACGGCAGCCACTCTGAACTTCTCCGCCAGCGTGGTCATTATTATCGCTTATACACTTCGCAGTTCCGCTCTGAACTCGAACAAGAATATGCACCCCTGGAAATGGCGACTGCAGCAGCAGATTAAGGCATTCAACTAATCTTGGTAGCTACAAATTTGTTGGCAACGATCAATCATCATTCCCACTAAGGCTTCGATT
>CBFDCK010000142.1:0-7736 GCA_965603285.1 uncultured bacterium | reverse complement strand
AGTTTTTAATTAACGGTCTGTATTAAGTGCACTTGATCATATTTGTGTTTCACAATTATATATTCTAGCACGCAATCACTTGAACAGGCATACAGGTTATAAATCATCCAAATACAGGTGATCCTTTACCCCCAGAAGCCCGGCGACCGCCGCTTACCCGCAGTAGAATAACACCAGCGATGATCAGAGCACTGCCCATCAACTGCGGTATGGTGAATCTTTCCCCCAACAGAAAATATGCTAATAACGCGGTCATAACGGGCTCCAATGTAGCGATCAAATTCGCCACAACGACAGGAAGATACGACAAGCTCACGGTGTAAAGCCCGTATCCTCCTATAGTTGGACCCGCCGCGAGCAGGACCAGAACCGCCCATCCCATCCAGGCGCCATCCAACCAAAATAAATTTCGAAATGAGTCGACCACAGGTAGATTAACAGGAAAAAGATTATACAGCAGTAAAAAAAGGGCTGCAAAACCGAATGAGTACAGCATGGCAGTCCAGGGATTAATTGAACGTTCCGCAGAAGCCTTCCCCATTATGCTGTAAGCTGCAAACCCCAAACCTGACAGCAATCCTGTGATGATACCAATGGTGTTTACCTGCCAGGCAGAAGAATCATAGGCGCCCGAAATGAAGACACAACCGATTAAACTAAGCAGAACTGCGATTATTTTCACAATGCCCACTCGTTCCGAAAAGAACCACCAGCCAAGTATTGCTGTGAAAGCAGGCGAGCTGTAGACCAGCACTGTCGAAACCGCGGCCCCGTTTAAACCAACTGAAACCGTCCACAGCGCATTGAAGGAAGAGAGGATAAAACCATACAAGACCATAAATTTCAGGTTTTCACCAGCCAGGCGGAAATTCCTTCGATTAAAGACAAGAAACACAGTTGCTAAAGCGGCAAACACAAATGCATCTCGCCAGAAAGCCAGCACCAGCGGTGGTAATAGATACGTATCGGTTAAATAGCGAATGAGTATCGCCGTGAATGACCACACGGCTGTCGCCGTGAGGCATATCAGATATCCTCTTGAGTCCTTCGTGGTCGATTTTGTTAGCGAGGAGAAATCACTCAATTCCCGGCTCCGCATAGAAAAAGATATTTAACGGTCGTGGTCTAAAAATTTGTTTTGTAGAATCATACCATTCAATTCGGGTTGTTGATCGTTGTTATAAATTTGCTAGAGTCCTGACAGTTTTAGGATGTGATTAGGGAGCGCAGAGACTGTGGTAATCACATCGTTTGCGGGGGAGATTGGGCATCCGGCATCCAAAGAACAGATGCTTCGGCATCCAAAGTACGGATGCTAGGGCATCTAAACAACAGATGTTTAATCGCAATGACACTTTCTTGGAAAATCCCAGTGATTTGCCGTAACCACCATAATTACATTTATCACTTGCGTTAAGGATTAATATAGATTAAGCTAGTAATCTGTCAAATGTGAATGTTATGTTTATCAAACTGAGCGAACGCGAAGAGTAGAAGTGAGTTACGAGGAGATTGCCACGGTCGCTACGCTCCCTCGCAATGACAAATTAAACTATGATGTTTGACAGAGCACTAGATGTGAAGTTTGGGATTTTCCACAATTTCATTTGTCGTGAAGGAGACGAGCATGACGATTGTTTTAGATGGTTCTGAACTGACGATCGAAAAATTGGTCAATATCGCCAGACATGGTGAAAAGGTCGCCCTGCACCCTGAGGCACTGGAACGCATAAATATATGCCGGGACATGCTGGAGGAAAAAATCAAGGCGGGCGAGATCATGTACGGCGTTAATACGGGTATCGGTGAATTTTCGGAAGTTGTACTGACCGACGAGCAGGTCCAGCAATTCCAAAGATATTTAATCTACAACCACGCAGCCGGAATTGGAGAACCAGCGCCCATTGAATACATACGCGGTGCGATGGCGAGCCGGATCAACGTTCACGCACATGGGAACTCTGGCTGCAGACCAGAAATAACCCTGACATTGGTTGAAATGCTGAATAAGGGCGTCACACCGGTCGTATGCCAGAAAGGTTCCGTCGGCGCCTGTGGAGACCTGGCACCGATGTCGCAAATTGCCTTATTGATGATGGGCGAGGGGGAGGCCTATTATAAAGGGCAACGGCTCACTGGCGAAGAAGCAATGGGCGCGGCGGGCATCCCGATTCCGAATCTACAGGCGCGCGATGGGCTGGCGGTAATCAACGGCTCTAACTTGCTGACTGCCATGAGTGCGCTGCAGCTATATGACATGAACCGCTGGCTTAAGCAAGCCGAAATCGCCTGCGCCATGAGCCTCGAAGCGCTGTTCGCCAACATGAAACCGTACGATGTGCGCCTGCACGAAATACGCGGGTTCGGTGGAGCTATCCGCACCGCAACCGCGCTCATGAAATGCATTCAGGGCAGCGATCTGGTGACTGGCAAGTTGAAGATTAAAGTCCAAGACGCTTATTCAATGCGCTCCACGCCCCAAGTTATCGGAGCAGCCCACGACGCGATCGGATATGCGAAAAGCCAGGTTGAGATCGAATTAAACGGCGTTGGCGATAACCCGGTTTTCTTTCCCGAGCATAATCTGACTATTACAGGCGCAAACTTCCAAGGTTCACCAGTATCCTTGCCGATGGACATGATCAGTGCAGCCATCACGATGGTGAGCGTCATGTCGGAGCGGCGGCTCAACCGCCTCACCAATCCGGCATTAAGTGTCGGGCTGCCCGCCTTCTTGACAAAGGGAGCGGGCATGTTCTCCGGTTTAATGCTCAGCCAATATACAGCCTGCTCCTTGATCGTTGAGCAGCGAATCCTTTCCATGCCGGCGTCGATTGGCTCTATACCCGCTGCAGCCGACCAGGAGGACTTCGTCTCGATGGGCATGAACACCGCCATAAAAAACGGCCAAATATTGGATAACGCCTATGGTGTATTGGGGATCGAATTAATGGCTGCTGCCCAGGCTTTAGATTTCCGCAAAGCTGGGACTCCACCGTTTAATCCGGGTCTCGGTGTTGAGACAGCGCGTAAAGTGATTCGCAAGCACGTCGACCACCTCGACGAAGATCGACCATTATATCCTGACCATAATGAGATGAAAGCGCTGGTTGAGTCCTGTGAGATACTTGAGGCTGTAGAAGAAATTGTTGGCAGTCTTGAATAAGTATAAGTATTTTCAGAGTAACTGAACCTTATTCAATCCCACGTAATACTATCACTTATCAACTGCAGTGATATAGAAGAAATCACGCCCGAAGGGGTAGAGATAACGGTCTAGATTTTCGGTCATCAGTTCGGGGAGCAGCGGTTCGGGAACAAGCTCATCCAAGTCGCTGGGATAGACCACGAAATGCACCCAATAACTATTGATATCGAGCTGGATGCTTTCACTCACCCCAGCTGCGATCATACTCTTTGCCAGCCCATCCATGGTCAGCTTTGGACCTGCGAAATAATACAACGTCTTGCTATCCTCGCTTATTCCCATCCCTGAGCGTAGCGTGGGAGAGACGTCATCCACAGTGTATCCCCAATCCTTCGGGTCATTATTGTAAATCTGCTGGTTGATCTCCCCATCCTTGACGACCAACGGTCCATTTTGTCGCCAGGCGACCATATCATCCCTTTCAAGGATCTCAGCACCCCATTCCGCCAAACGCACTGAACCATCATTGTAAATTGCCACCGTACCCAACCCATCGCGGGGCGGTAGGACGACAAGACCTTGAGACATGGCTCCAGCCCCCCCGTGTTGGGCTTTAAAACCCCCATTAAAAATCGCCAACAACAAACCTGGGACTTTATGCTCACCTACCAATTTTCCGGAGCGTGGGGGGGCTTCAGGGTTGTAAGGTTCTTCGAAGCCAAGCACGAAATGCAAGCGCGTATATTCCAGGTCAAAAGCCACAACCGCCACGACGGAATAAGGGCGCTCGGGGTCAGGTTGGAAAAAGGTGCGGTATGCTACGATCCTGCCAGTAGAATCTAGAATATACGGCGTCCAGACACCCTCACCCTCCAAGGAACCAAGAGCCGAGGCCTGGACAGGAGCCCATACAGTAGGCGTTGGGATCAATGTAGGGGGCACAGGTGTTGGCAGCGTGGTTGGACTACCGGGATCAACGGTCGAGGTCCCATTTACCTCAGAAGTAGGTGTGTTAACAACTGGAGAATGGGTTGGTAATGGAGTATTTTCCGGAATCTGGGTTTGGGTGAGTTCAGAAGGTGTTGCAGCTTTAGTTGACACTTCCCAGGGAGCTACCGGCTCGGACAATCCCAGCTTGTACTGCTGCTGCTGGACGCTATCTTGCGCCCGAAAGAACAGCATCTCCATTTCCGCCACCGGTCTATCACCCACAACGGCGCGCAGCATATCTGCCCCTTGTGCCCCAAGTGAAGGACGCTGGATTATTATAAAAGCGCCGGCAAGACCCACAACCAAAATAAATAGAGCGACCAGCAAACCTACGCTAATACATGCTCTTTTAGTCTTCATGTCTCCCCCACTTCACTAGAATGACAGGACATTATCGCTCGGCACATAAACACGAATTGCGGCTTCCCCGTTGATAGGGCACTTATTCTCGCAAATCCCACATCCAATGCAAAGATCACGATTCACATACGGAAGCTGGATCTGTTTGGTCTCTCCACCCCGGAGGATTACGGTCGCTTCCTCTAGGTAGATGGCTTTATCTGGAACCGGGCACATTTCCTCACACACGATACAGTCCTGATGATCGGACCAGGCGATGCAGCGGTTCGTGTTGATATAGGCGTGACCGACCACTTGAGTACGTTTTTCTTCCAACGCCAGCGCGGGTATCGCCTCAACCGGGCAAACCTGCCCACACGCACTGCACGAATAATCGCAATATCCCAGGCGCGGCACCAGGATCGGAGTCCACAACCCTTCGAGATCCGCCTCAAATACCGCTGGCTGCAGAGCAGCGGTTGGGCAGGCAGCCACGCACTCCCCGCAACGGATGCACTTTTCCAAAAAATCATTCTCGCGAGCTCCAGGCGGGCGCAACAAATGTGACGGTTCACGAAAGGCGTGCGGTGTACTTCGAACCAGGGCGACCCCGGCGACCGCTACACCCAGGGAAGTCAGCGCCTGCCTGCGACCTGGATCGTACTCGTTCCAGGTTGCCGGTGAAACCCGCGCCTTGAATACAATACCGCTGCGCGGGCAGGCTTCCAGACAATCCAGGCACATCGTGCACTCGCTGGGATCGCTGGCGTAATTCTTCTGGGGATCAATCGTGCCGGTCGGACAGACTTGAGTGCAAAGCGTGCAGCCTTTGCAGCCGTCACCTACCTCCCGGCGTATGAAAGCCGCTTTGCTGATAATACCCAAGAGACCGCCCAATGGACACAGGTACCGGCACCAGAAGCGCGGTGCAATCAAGTTGAGCGCGATGATGCCCAAAAATATTACAGCAAACACCAGCGCATTATGGTAATAAACCGGTTCGGGTGGAAATATCTCCGGTCGCAACCACATATCCAACGCCGATATTGGAGCAGCCAGAAATGGGATGCGGTATAACGCAATCTCGCTCGCTGTGATGATCTGGTCCAACGCAGGCCAGATGCTGGCTGCCAGCGTGCGATAGAACAATGTTAATGGATCGAGCACCAACAGGGTCAAATTCCCGAGCAGCGCCGCCACCAGGATAACCATCAGCAGAAAATACTTCACCCCCCGCCATTCATCAGTTGGGGTCGCTGGATCTACTTTTCGCCAGCGATTTAATGAGAACAAGTCCAAGACAGTGCCCAAGGGACACAACCAACCGCACCAGGCGCGACCAAAAATCAGGGCCAGCAGAACGGTCAGCAGGGCTAGACTGGAACCCATCAGAAAAACACGGCTGGAAAGCAGGTGTGAAAGCACCAGTAAAGGATCAAGGCGCATGGGTATATTAACGATATCCCCCGCTGTATCACCCCGCCGCGTAAGGACGAACAGGACCAGGAAGATTAAAAGCGCCAGATACTGTACGATTTTACGGGTAGTGATCCAGGCGCCGGAGGGCTGCCAGGAGCGGCTAGGCTTCGATGTTGTAGCCCGTGTCATGTCAATTTCAATATTGCGCTAACGGTTTATTGGATTTCGGTCAGACCTAGAAACTCAGCTCTCTTAAGCGTTGGTCTTGAATAGCAAGAAGCCTATGCATTGGCTGTTACTTCTTCAATGCGCAGTTCGTCCAATTTGCTGGTTCCGAGACCCATCTCTGCCCCAGCGCGGATGTAATCCAGGTTGTCAGGCTGCATTCCAAACAAAGTTGCGGCATAACTGTCAGCAGCCACAATATCACGACTGACAATGACGGTGTCCATATTCTTGACGTCCGCCATATTCCCGCCGGTCGGACCGTGATCCATCAGCATACGTACCGCATCCACGACGGTCAAATCCGGCATGACCAGGCTGGTCAGGTCTGCCAATCGCTGTCCCAGGTTGCGGTGCATGGCGGAACGATTCTTGATCACTCCCAACAGGTTCTTCATGCCCAGGGTCAATTTCGCCAGGCTGTGATGCTTTGCGATCGGCACATCGATCAGGACGTCAGTAGTCAGAATATCGTCGAATATCTCAACTTCGTGCACGTCTCTTCCCATTGGGATAGCCGTCCCCACATACTTAAATCCGGGCATGAACGCCATCTCTCCCCCCGCGGCCTCTACCTGCTCTGCGATGCCGCTCACGATATAAGCCTGTTCTGGTGTACCGCCAAAGGGATAATCCATAACCCGTACATGCGAGGCTCCCGCTTCCAGGCATAGTTTCACCAGCGTCGCGACCACCCAGGGGTTGGTTGTAGTGGCGTACTCGTATGAATGGTACGCATGACAGATATTGGGCTTTATGATCACATCCGCCCCCTTGGAAACGATCTGTTCCATGCCACCTAAAGCAGCCATCGCATGCCGCACAAGTTCTTCCGGCTGACCTGTGCGGGCGACAACCAGGTCAGGACTGCCAGGCGGCGTAGGGCTAGGTTCAGGCGACGGTTCAGTTGTCGCCTGAGGAGCAATTTCACCCTGCTCTGTATGCGTGGTTGCAGGCGATTGCCTGGTTTCTGTCGGTATAAGCGCTTTGGTCCAGGTCGCTTTTGCAGTGTCCGTGGTCATCAGTGTACCCGCGCTTTGACCGCAAGCTGCCAGAAACTGGCTCAAAGCAGCCGCGCTGGTCCCCAAAGCCAAGTAGCGCATGAATTCACGGCGCGTCATTTTCGTCATTTTAGGCACTCTCCTGTTTCATGCTCTTATACCAAGAAGCCGATTAAAACCAATGTCAGTATTATATTATCAAAAATTCGGACTATCATTAAAGAAAGTCACATCCTTATTTTCATGTTAGGAAAATTCAATGATTCGTATGTATAAGTTAAATAAAATAAAGAAGAATGCTCGTTCCCTTCAACGAACATTCTCTCAGCGGGGAGGGCGGGATTCGAACCCGCGGTCGAGGTATTCCCCCGACAACCACTTAGCAGGCGGCCCCAATCAACCACTCTGGCACCTCCCCTTTTGTCGTGTGATTCTATATCCAAACTTTCAGGCTTATACAACCTCCAGACAGCATTTCTAAATCTGTCTTCTCAAGGCGGAGGGAGAGGGATTCGAACCCCCGGTGGGCGTGAACCCACAGCTGTTTTCAAGACAGCCGCCTTAGTCCACTCGGCCATCCCTCCCGGTTGTGGAGGGTAATCCCTCCCGAGCGA
>CBFDCK010000141.1:0-7775 GCA_965603285.1 uncultured bacterium | reverse complement strand
AAGCAGTGTTCTGTACTGCCGAAGCAGTGTTCTGTACTGCCGGATCCCCTCCGATTATAGCGCGGAATTGGGGAAGGTGATACAATGTTTTGGTTCAGGAAAAACTTATCGCAGATTTGAGAGAGGATAAAATATGAAGATTGGCACAACCACAATTCCTTTGGCAGGCTGGATTGTCGACGTTAGTCGACCAGAAGAATTCAGGAAACGCAGGTTGGAAGCAATCCGAAGGATAGTTAAGGGATATGGATTGTCGTCAGTGGAACTTAGCCTCGATTTGGGTATTATTTTCCCTCAAGTGTTTGATGAAAGCTTCTACAAGTCTGTAACTGGGCTGCAAAAGGAACTTGGCTTTGCATGCACTGTGCACTTACCTTTTACGTGGATCGATTGCTCCAGTTTGAATGAAACCATCCGCCAATCCAGTCTGGAATGTGTCCGCCGCGCAGTCGAACTATCCGAACCATTATATGTAGATGCTTATATACTACATCTGTGGGGGGATACAACCATCCAGCTTACAAAAGTCTTTAAGGAATCTGTCCAAAGAGAAATGGTCTTAGAGGCTGTTCTGGCCCAGGCAGACCGCTCTCTGTCTGAAATAACTAAGTTTATTAATCCGATCAACTTGTGTGTGGAGACTTTGGAGGCACCCTCGTTCGATTTAATAATGCCCGTAATTGATAAGCACGGAACCAGTATTTGCCTTGACGTAGGGCATTTAGCCTATCAACCTGGCGGTGAGTTGAGTTTCTTGGATCGTCACCAAGAGAGAATTCGAGACATACACTTGCATGATTACCTTGTCGAGTCTGTTGGCGATTTTACTCGCACAATAGACCATCTGCCTTTGGGGAAAGGTCAGCTAGATTACCGGGCGTTCATGCAAAAGTTAGAAGAGATTCAATACAACGAGGTTCTGATCCTGGAGAACAACACCCAATTTGACCTGGAACAGAGCATTGCCCGTATCGCAGATTTCTTATAACGCCGGTTGTAAAAACGCGGTTTTAAAACACATCTTCAACCAGCAATTGGCGTTGCAGGTCCCACATCTGCCGGTACAATCCACCTTTAGTCATTAGCCCTTCGTGCCGTCCGCGCTCGACTACCTTCCCATTATCTAAAACAAGAATTTCATCCATATTCTCCAGACCAACCAATCGATTGGTGATTAACAACATCGAACGACCTTCTGATCCCTCCTGGAGTGCGCGCAGCACTTGGCGACCTGTAATGGAGTCCAGGTTGGCGGTGGTTTCGTCCAGAATAAGCATTGGTGCATCTACAAGAATGGCACGAGCAATTGCCACACGCTGTCTTTCGCCGGCGCTTAACCGCAGTCCTTGCTCTCCTACCCAAGTGTCGTATGCTTCCGGAAGGGTTAGGATGAAGTCGTGGATTTGCGCCTGCCTGGCTGCCTGTTCGATCTCAACTTGTGAGGCGCTTGGACGGGCGATGCGCAGATTCTCGCGTATCGAAGCGTTGAATAGATAGATGCTCTGCGGCACAACGCCCAAATGCCGCCGCAGTTCATCTTGATTGTAGGCTCGCAGTTCGTCATCGCCCAACAAAATATGACCTCCTTCGTTATACTCCCAAAAGCGCAGCAGTAAATTGACGATGGTCGATTTCCCCCCACCGCTCGGACCGATAATGGCGAGATGTTTGCCTTGAGGCATATTGAAACTCAAATCGTCTAGGATCCAGGGATCATCCTCGCTGAAGTGGTCATCAGTCAGGATTGGGGATCGGGTTGAGGGGGGTAGCGGGTAGCGGAAGTGCAGGTGTTTCACTTCCAATTTGAAATCCGAGGGCACCGGTTGGGGGAGTTCAGGATCCTTGACTTCTGGTTCTGTGTCTGAAATTTCAAAAAGTCGGCGCGCAGCCTGGATGTTGATCTCGAGGTATTGAGCTGCTTGCGGTAGAGGGATCACGGCTTCGAAACTGGTCAAGGTTGCCATCACCAGTACAGCGAGGTAAACACCCCCGATCTGCCCCGTGATAACCAGGGGTATCGCCAACAGCAGCACCGCCCACATGCACAAATTTGCCAAAAAGAGTACCAGGGATGACTGCAGCCCGTTGATACGCGCCATTTGCATTTGTGTTCTGCTAAACTCCTTGCTGGTCGCGGCGATTTGAGAACTTCGGATTTCGCCTTGGTTGAAAGCCAGTAGGTCGGCCATCCCTTGGATTCCATCCACGAGCATGATGTTTAAGGTCGTTCTTTGCTCTACAGCTCGCTGCCCGGCATTCTGGCTTAACAGGCGTATCAGGATAGGTAGGCAAACACCAGCCAGAAAGAAATTGAAGACAAGCACGAAACCCAGGAGGGGATCAAAACGAGATAGAAAGAATCCCACTACAAGTGCTACTAATACCGCTACGAGCGGCGGGGCTATGGCCCTAACATAGAAGCTCTCAAGCGATTCAATATCCCCCACAATGCGCGCCAGCAGGTCGCCGCCCTGGTAGCGTGTGATCCGGGCAGGTGCAAGCGGCTCTAACGAACTAAAGAACCACACTCGCATTCGCGCAAGGAGGCGGAAAGTCACCTGGTGCGAAAGAAGGCGTTCCAGGTAGCGGAACACACCCCGCGATATACCGAAGAACCGCACACCTACAATGGCGACCTGAAGTACTGCGATAGACGGATGCAGCGCCGCCGCAGAGATGATGTATGATGATGTCGTCATTAAACCAACCCCGCTGGCAACCGTAGCAAATCCAACCAATATGGATAACGCCACCAACCATTTGTAAGGTTTCAAGTATGAGAGCAGGCGTTTGAATGTTTTTATCGAACTGGACGCCCCGATTTTTGGGTAGGAGTAAGTTTGTTCTGTAAACATTCCGGGGGTGACGAAGCCTGTTTTGAAAGGAATGACACTCTCCATAGGGGGGATATCCGTCCTTTTTATTTCGATGGTCCCTTCCTTCGAATGGCTGGTGGGTACAGTAGTTTCAACGTAGGCTCGCACCAACTGCTGGTAGAGTCCTTCCGTTTGGATCAGTTCCCTGTGCACCCCAGTGCCAAGCATCTCTCCTTTATCTAGCAGGTAAATTTGATCGGCTTGAGCGACGGTGTTCAAACGATGAGCGATGATCAAAGCGGTTTTATTTTCCAATAGCTGCTCCAGTGATTCCACTAGCCGGATTTCGTGTAGGGGATCCAGATTCGCAGTGGCTTCATCAAGGATGATAAAGGGTGAGTCTTTTAAAAAGGCACGCGCCAGGGCAATTCTCTGAGCCTGACCACCGCTCAGACGGGTCGCTCGTTCTCCGATAACTGTGTTGTATCTGTGGGGAAGTTTATTTATGAATTCGTGGGCGTGAGCTTGTTGCGCCGCCCATTTGACTTCATCCAGGCTGGCTTCTGGACGAGCCAGACGGATATTGGTCGCAATGGTGTCATTGAACAAATAGGGATGCTGGGGCACCCAGGAGACTTGATTGAGCCAATCGTCGCGTTGTATTTCGAGCAATGATTGCCCATCGATGGTGATGCTGCCAGACGAGGGTCCGATAAAACGCAGCAGCATACCGGCGATGGTGCTTTTCCCCGCCCCGCTGGGTCCAACTAATGCCACCTTTTGCCCAGCAAGGATTTGTAAGGAGACCCCATTTAAGGCCGGGCGATTTGAGGAGTAAGTAAAATGAACGTCATTGAATTGTATGTTTGAGAATTGAGTCTCTTGGTTTGTGCCAGTTATTTCTTGATCAAGGCTGCTTTGTTGAGCATTTGAGGTGATGGGCGTTTCAAGTATTTCAAATATTCTTTTTGCTGCAGCTATGCCCGACATACCGGCGTGGAATCTGGCCCCCAGGGAGCGCAGCGGCAGGTAGAACTCCGGAGCTAAAATAAGCAGGAAGAGAGCTTGTTCGAAATATAATCGACCGTACAGCACCCGTAATCCGATCTCGACAGCGATGATGGCTGTGCTGAGCGTCGCCACCATCTCCAGCGTCAGGGCGGACAGGAAGGTCACCCGTAGAACGCTCATCGTCCTCAGCCGGAATTTGTCGCTGATAATCGCTATCGCCTTGCTTTGCTCCTTGCTGTGTCCGAGAGTCTTCAGGGTTGTCAAACCCTGTATCATGTCCAGGAAATATGCGTTCATATGGCTTAATGTACGCCATTGGCGCTGGGTGAGTTCCTGAGCTTTGTTTCCGATCAGAACCATAAAGAGCGGGATCAACGGTGCCGTTAACAGCAGGATCGTAGCGGTGAGTATATCTCGTGGAAAAATAAATACCAGATACGCCAATGGAATCAAGGCTGCCAGCACCAGACCTGGAAGATACTGGCTGAAGTAGGTCTCCAATGCCTCGATTCCCTCCACGAGGACGCTGGTCAATTCCCCGGTGCGTTCTGCCCGTGCGTAGGTGGGGCCAAGCTCGAGAATGTGTTTGAAAAGATGACTGCGCAAGCTGGTCTTGATGCGGATCGCGAGTGTGCTGGCAGACACCTCGCTGCCCCAGACTGTAACTGCCCGAATCGTGATGGCGATCAGCAAGAACTCCAACAGTCCGGTTACTTCAGCTAAGGTTTCTCCCTCCAGGAAGACTTTTCCAATAACCTGGCTTAGCAGACCAGCCTGAACCACGGTGAACACCCCTGCCAGGAGTCCCAGTCCGATTGTCAGCACCAGGAAGAGGCGGCTGTCTTTGACCAGGTGAATGAGGCGCTTGTCGAGATTCATATGGCTGAATAACAATTACCAGCCTGTGCTTTGTTATCCCTATCAGTATTCGAGAGGGGAATCGATCGTGAGCCGCTTTCGGAAGATCCAATAGCTCCATGCCTGGTACACTAAAACAATGGGCACAAAAATGACCGCAATCACAGTCAATATAGTGAGTGTGTACGGGCTTGATGAGGCGTTGTAAATTGTAAGGCTGTTTGCTGGACTTATACTGGAGATCATTACCCGCGGGTAAAGGATCATAAACATGGTGATCAATGCGGTGGTAATCGTCAAAGATGTCATCATAAACGCCCATCCGTTCTTTTTATTGCGCATAAAATAACCAGCCAGAAGTATGGCGACCATCACGGCGATGGATATTACTCCCAGGTTGACTCCCAATTGTGCCAGGGCGTCAGTTGTGAAATAGGTGGCGATCAAAAGTGCCAGCAGCAGCAGAACCACTGCGAGCCACAGCTTCTGGGCAACTGCGCGAGCCTTTCCCTCTAGCTCGCCTTTGACCTTCAAGCCTAAGAAAACTGCGCCGTGAAATGTGCACAATAACATCAATGTGATCCCTGCCAGGAGTGAATATGGATTGAGTAAATTGAAGAAACCTCCTACGTAATTGAAATTAGCGTCAATTGGGACACCACGCACCAGGTTTCCAAAGGCGACGCCCAAAAGCAGCGGAGGTAAGGCGCTGCCAATAATAGTCCCCCAATCCCACAGATTGCGCCACTTGGGGTGTTTATCCTTACTGCGAAACTCAAACGATACGCCTCGATATATCAAAGCCAGCAAGATCAGGAAAAGAGCCAGGTAGAAGCCGCTGAACATGGTCGCGTACCACTCTGGGAATGCGGCGAAAGTAGCCCCACCGGCTGTCAGCAGCCAAACTTCATTTGCATCCCAATGGGGTCCGATAGTATTAATCATTATGCGTCGCTTCTTATCAACCATAGCCGGGTCGTCGTCTTTACTCAAGAATGGCAGCAGAATCCCGACGCCAAAATCAAAGCCTTCCAGTACAAAATAGCCAATCCATAGTATCGCGATGAGTATAAACCAAATTGTGTTCAGGTCCATTTTCTGTCTCCGTTAATCTTGGGCGGGAACCAGTGAGGGAGTCTGCCCCTCACTTTCTGTCGGGTTTTCTTCGTTAGCCGGGGGAATAATTTTAATATATTTAAGCATCAGATGAATCGCAGCTACCATCAGGGCGGTGTATATCAGAGTGAAACCAACCAGGGAGATAACCACGTAAAAAGCTGGCACGGTGTTCGAGAGACCATCTTCGACTTTCATCAGTTCAAAAACAATCCAGGGCATTCTTCCCATCTCGGTCATTACCCAACCGAATGTGTTCCCAATGAACGGTAGTGCAATTGCCCACACAAATAGATGCAACGAGCGTCTCGGTTTTTCTAATCTGTTGCCAAACAATAAAAAGAGCGCGTACATTACCAGGGGCAGCATGAGAGATCCAGCCCCAACCATAAAACGGAAAGACCAATACACGACTGCAACGGGTGGGATGTAGTTCCCAGGTCCGAATTCACCTTCGAATTGAGCTTGCAGGTCGTTAATCCCTTTGATTTCACAATCTAGCGTGTTATAAGACAGCAAACACAGCGCGCCCGGCATCCGTATGTCAATATTACCAATCGTCAGGATTGAGAAAGAGGCTGGCGATTCGGTGTTCCAGAGCGCCTCTGCGGCTGCCATCTTCATGGGTTGCGCTTCAACCATATGCTGCGCCTGACCGTGCCCGTTAATTCCGATAAGTAAGATTGCGATGCTGCCGGCAATCGCGGCGATCTGAAATGAGCGCCTGAATAAATCGACGTGGTTCTTCTTGAGCAGGTGGTATGCGCTTATCCCCAGCACGAAGAAAGCTCCGGTGGCGAGACCCGCCATAATAGTATGCGGGAACTGCACCCAGAGGTTTGGGTTGGTAAGCAGAGCCAAGAAATCCGTCATTACAGCCCGTCCGTTCTCGATTGCATATCCGACCGGCTCCTGCATAAAGGAGTTGGCAATTAATATCCAAAAGGCAGATGCGCTGCCGCCGATTGCTACAAGCCAAATCGTGGCAGCATGCATCCCCTTTGACAGCTTGTCCCATCCAAATATCCAGATGCCGAGAAATGTGGATTCCAGGAAGAAAGTCAGCAGCGCTTCAATAGCTAACGGTGCGCCGAAAATATCGCCCACAAAGCGGGAGTACTCTGACCAATTCATACCGAACTGGAATTCCTGGACAATGCCGGTGACGACGCCCATGACGAAGTTGATCACAAACAGTTTCCCCCAGAATTTAGTCATTTGTTTGTAAACATCATTGCCAGAGACGACATAGATCGTCTCCATGATGGCGACAATAAGCCCGAGTCCCAGTGTGAGTGGGACAATGAAAAAGTGGTAAATAGTTGTGATTGCAAATTGTGAACGCGCTAGCAACAGTGGGTCCATAAGTTGTCTCCTAATACTTCTTATAGATCTCTCATTTTACATTAAACTCCTTGGGTTAGAAACCCCTATTTCCAGGGAGGTCATGTCAAAATAGAAATGTCCCCATCCAATTCCCACATGCGTTGTCAGAAGCGAAAGGACTTACCCGCCAATTCGATAGTATGAGCATGATGGCTGAGACGATCCAGGAGTGCTGCTGTAAGTTCCTCATCTCCAAAGACCTGTATCCAGTCAGCGAACTCGAGATTTGTAGTGAGGATGAAAGGCAGCCGTTCGTAAAGTACAGAGCAGAAGGTGAGCAGTGCCTTAACTCAGCATGATATTTACTACATCTTTTCATAAAGAGTTCGAAACTTGACTAACTTGCGGAAACAGCTCTTGAGTAAGCTCCCAGTATGAGCTCCCGTGCCCAAGGGAATGAGATCAGAGAAGAGCGGCTGCCAGGTAGGAAGCCGCTCTCGTTGTACGCCCGGCATGGGCGATAGCTAGGAGGTGAAAGACCACTACGGACGTTGCCCTGACGAACCGCCAGCCGAAGGCAACTGCATGAGCGTGAGCGAGTGTGGAGAGGAAGCTGGAGAGCAAAACCTGGACTGGATGGACAAAAAC
>CBFDCK010000140.1:0-7817 GCA_965603285.1 uncultured bacterium | reverse complement strand
CGATTGATTGTACCACTTTAGATGTATCTGCGTTATTGTATTATTCGCGTAGATTAGCGGATTCTCTGTTGCGAAACCTCCTGCGGATTACTTCTGACCAATGGCAGGGAAGTGGTGTTCCTCCTGGTAATTTTGTCTAATGATGTGATTTGAAACCCTCGGGAGGTTAATAAATGGTAGTGATGTAAGCCAAACGGATCGGGATTCAGGTTTGACTTTTTTACTCAAAAACCATTGCATGCTTAATCCAATGTGGATTCAAGTTGTAATTATGGTTTTATAGACGCATGAGTAATTACGAATCGGGCTCAAAGATCAGATACTTTTCCATCTACACTTTCGGCTCCCGCCGGTTACGGCAAGAGAACTTTGATCAGTAGTTGGCTGGATACATGCGAATGTCCAAATACCTGGCTTTCCCTGGATGAGCAGGATAATGATCTGGTTGTGTTCTTAACATACTTACTGGCCGCCATTCGCACCATTTTCCCTGAAGCCGAGCAAATACACTAACCTTGCTGAGGGCACCCAATCCACTTGACTTGGCAAAAGAGGATGTGAAAACATTATGAATGATCAAACGAAAATCTCTTTCACCCTGAGGGTTGTGTTCGCTATCGCCGTACTTGGATTAGCATTGACCTTCATGCGGGTATCGGCTGACATGTTGAACGCCCTGATATTGGCGTGGATCATAGTGCTGGTCGCCAGCCCGCTGCTCCACTGGCTGCGAAGTAAAGGAGTCCCCACATGGCTGGCGTTCGGGTTAACCCTGGTCGCGATCCTAGCGGTGTCCCTCACTCTTATTCAGTTCATGATCATCGCTGTGAATAAGTTTGCAGAAGCGCTGCCTACCTATATCACGGAGTTCGAGAACTTGGTCGCATCCGTGGAGGATGGTCTCGCCTCGCAAGGGATCAATACAACGAACATCAATGCATTTGTGGATTTCATTGACCCGGCGAAGATCATGGAGGCAGTAGCTGATTTCCTGGTAGGACTGTTAGGAACCGTGTCCAGTTTTATTTTGGTTGCGTTGCTGGTGGTCTTCCTTATGTTGGATTCTATCAATGTGCCGGCAAAGCTGGTAGAGGAAATAAAGGCTGGCAATAAATATCTTAAACGCTTATTCCAGACCAGCAATACTGTACGAAAATATGTGTTTATCACAACAGTGGTGGGTCTGGCGACTGGGTTACTTGACACTTTTTGGTTCATACTTCTGGGAGTTGACTTCGCAATTCTGTGGGGTATCCTGGCTTTCTTACTCAGCTATATCCCATCCCTAGGTTTCTGGCTGGCAGCGATCCCGCCTACGATCCTGGCGTTGCTTGAATCTGGTCCATTAACAGCGGCACTCGTATTTTTTGGTATTGTGCTCATCAACGGGTTTGCTGAAAACGTGGTCAAACCTAAATACATGGGGGAAGGACTCAACCTGTCACCGTTTGCGGTAGTCTTCTCGGTGATCTTTTGGGCAGCCATTCTGGGTCCCCTGGGAGCAATCCTGGGTGTTCCTATGACGTTGTTGTTCAAGGAATTGGTGCTGGAAGCAGACCCGCAGAACCAATGGATCGCCAAATTGATGAGCAGTACCAGGAAGCCAGTCCAGCAGAAGGGTGAGGGTGAGGATACTGTCAAAGAAATGGAATAGGAGAGCAACCATTTTAAAAAAGTGGATTCCTTGCCTTAATCGATGCCAGGGTGATATCTAGCGGAGAAAAAATGAAATCAGAAAGTTCACCAAGACGTTTCGGAATAACCATTGGTGTAATCGTCATTGTGGTTATCCTGTTAGGAGTTCTTCTGGATCTGGATAAAGTCTGGAAGGATTTGAAGGGGATTGATTGGTGGGAGATGCTGGTCGCCTCGGTGTTCTTACTGGTCGGTTATGTCCTTGTCAGTGTTCTCTGGAGGTATATCCTGGCGAATCGCCCAAATTTTCTAACCACTTTTCACACTGACAGCATCAGCTTCATGACCACAATCCTTTCACCGGTCCCTGCCGTGGCACTGCGGGTTGTATCTATTTCACGCACCACTCCCGTAAATTACACAGAAGCAATTCCTGGGATGGCGGTCGACCGGAGTATAGGTCTGGTAATTCGGATCATATTGCTAGCTGCGGTCATCTTGTCGGTGACAAGCCTGACATTATCGATTACGACAATCGTGATGTTCGTTGTACTTACGGGGTTGTTCCTAGGAGTCATCATCTGGACAGCTCGCCATGCCGAAAAGATCTAAGATTGGATATCCAGAGTGCTCGCCCGTTTGCCCAGAATCAGTGAAGAACAAGCGAGAAATATGCTATCCGGTCTGGTGGAGGGAATATCAAGTTTCGGGTCCACCAGGCGTCTGCTCTTTACTTTATCGCTGTCGTTTATTATGTTCGTATTCTTTCTGATCTTCCAATACCTGGGTTGGCAGGCAATGGACGTTAGATTATCGCAAGGAGAAATGCTGACTCTGGCGATGGCAGTGCTGGTTGTGTCGCCACCATCGGCACCATCGATGCCAGTGGTCTACCAAGGTGTGGTGATAGGTATTCTGGCTTTGTTAGGCATTACGGACGTTGAAACGATAACGGCATACGCTATTGCGGTTTGGCTGGTCCAATTTCTCTGTTTGCTTGGGCTGGGTATCTGGGGGTTGAAGCGGACAGACCTGAAGCTCAAGGAACTGGTGGGCGAAGCAGAAGGTTTGCTTGGGGTGAAGAAGTCTGAAGCCTGAAGACTACTTGCATTTGCTCGCGAATATTGCTACAATTCTTCTTTATAATTTACTGTTAGACACGAGTTCCCAATATGGGGCTCAGCCTATATTCCTAACTCTGGTTTAGTTGACCATGTCTTGTTCTCGGCTTAGTTCAACCCAAGCTTTTCGCAGAAAAGCCATTATATGGTGGCTCCGCGCCACATAAATCCTTAACCGTCATGCGAGAATTTCAATGAAACTTATAGCTGTAGAAGAACACAAATCAAGTTATCCTCACCCTATTAGCTTTAAGAAAGGTGAATGCATAGTCGCAGGGAAGAAAGATACTGAGTTCGAAGGTTGGATCTGGGTTACGAACAACGATGGGAATCAAGGTTGGGCTCCAATGCAATATCTTCAGTTAATGGAAGGGACCGATAAGGCAGTAGCAAGGCAAGATTATTCGGCCAAAGAGTTAGATACTTGCGTAGGAGATGAATTAACCATGCACTTTGAGCTGAATGACTGGGGATGGGTTGAAAAAAGCGATGGCTCTTGTGGTTGGGTCCCTATGAAAACCACCAAAATCGCATAACACCCCGCTAGGTGCATGAAGGAGCAAATGCGGAGACAAGAAAAATGAAAACAATCGTAGGAAAAAATCGAGCAGAATGGAGAGCATGGCTCGCTGCCAATCACGATAAAGAGGCAGAGGTTTGGCTGGTTTATTATAAAAAGAAGGCAGACAAAACGTCCGTTGAATATGGCGCTTCAGTAGAAGAAGCGCTGTGTTATGGGTGGGTTGATAGTATCATCAAGAAATTGGATGACACAAAATATGCCAGGAAGTTCACACCGAGAAAAGAAAGCAGCAAGTGGTCACCCTCGAACAAAATGCGCGTTGAGCATCTGGTTTGGGATGGATTGATGACGGAACATGGGCTGCAGAAGGTGGAAGCTGCTAAGCGGACTGGCAATTGGGACAATCCGGTGCAAAAACCAAAGTTGACATTTGAGATGCCAGCAGAGTTTGCAGAGGCGCTGAGAAAGAACAAGAGAGCACACGAAACGTTTAAAAAATTGGCGCCGACCTATCAGAAGCAGTATCTTGGATGGATAGAAATAGCAAAGCGACCAGATACTAAAGAGAAGAGAATTAAAGATTCGATTCGATTATTGGCAGAAGGGAAAAAGTTAGGGCTAAAGTAGGGTTATTAGATAGAGTTGGTTATCCGGGTGAAAGCATTAGCTTCATTACCACTATCCTGTCACCGGTCCCTGTTGTGGCACTGCGGGTTGTCTCGATTATGACGAAACCTCCCGCGGGTTACTTCTGATCAATGGCGGGGAAGTAGTGTTCTATCCTGAGCTATTTGTCTATTGATATAATATGAAACCCGCGGGAGGTTAGTTTATAATGTTGAACTGTAAGTAAAACAGGATTGTATATCATTTATAGTGTTGTTATACTCATTTAAAATTAGTTAATATTGGGATTGGAATGACAGCTTCCGGACTTACTCACGCGCCAAAAAAAACTATCAAATCCACCCCCTGGTCTTCCCTCAAAGATTCCATCCTGAGCCCTCTCGTATTCATATGTCAACGCCTGGCTTTCGGTGTCCTGGTGCTGCTGTTTATCATCTTCCTCTCCTATCTGGGTTTGGATATGGCGAGCGGCACCGATTTCTCCTCCGCTTTCAGAACCGCCATACCTGACACCATCGCATATGTCGAACGCCTGCTCCACGGCGATATGGGTTTGACCACTGCCGGCAGCATAACTATGATTCCACGACCCGTAACTGATGTGATCCAGGAGCTGCTGCCCCGCAGCCTTGCCTTACTGGGCTCATCCCTCCTGTTTGCCTCCCTGGTCGGCATCACTCTGGGCATAAGGGCAGCTCTCAGCCGGTCTCAACGTTCTTTAGGAATCCTGATCCTTACGACTATTGGAATCTCCATCCCCAGCTTCTTCGCCGCTTTCCTGCTGCAATGGGCGGTCATATCTATAACCCGCAAGCTCGGACATCACATCCTCCCCGTAGGCGGCTTCGGTTGGGATGCCCATATCATTCTGCCCATGCTTGTTCTCGCTGCCCGCCCAATTGCCCAGATCACCCGCATGACCTTTGTTTCCATCCGCCAGGTCATGAGCCAGGATTACGTGCGCACTGCCTACAGCAAAGGCGTCCACCGCTACCAAATCATGGCTGTCCATATTATGCGTAATTCCGCCATCCCTATCCTCACCACTATCGGCATTTCACTGCGCTTTGCCCTGAGCAGCTTGCCGGTGGTTGAACTCTACTTCGGATGGTTTGGAGTGGGTGTCGCCCTGCTAAAGGGCATTGCCCAGCAGGACACCAACCTGGTCATCGGTCTCACTCTCTGCCTGGGGATAGTGTTCATTCTGGTTAACCTGCTGCTGGAGCTCAGCTATCGTTTCATCGACCCGCGTTTATTGGGTAAACCCGAACATATCTCCTCCAGCGGAGGTGGTAATCTCCTGGAAGCTCTCAAGAGCGCCTGGATTGGTCTGCTTGACCTGTTGAAGGACAATCCCATCACCAACCTGTTCAAACCCCGCCAACCCCAGCAAGAGACCCATTACAACATCGCTAAATTAAATCCAGACCAGGCGTCTGAAGCCCCTTCCACCTCTCGCAGCATGCGCGGCGCGTGGTTAGCCGTCCTCAGGAATTTTCCCCTAATTGTCGGGGGACTGATGGTCGCTACTCTTCTTTCAATTGTCGTCTTCGGTCCACTTCTGTCTCCCAACAACCCATACCACACCCAGGGTTTGGTCAAGATCGACGGGCAGCTCATGCCCCCTCCTTTTGCTCCTAACGATACTTATCCTTGGGGAACGGATGCCCTGGGGCGTGGTATCATGAGTCTCATTCTGGCTGGCGCCCAGCAGACCCTCACCCTGGCTTTGCTCGCAGTCTCAGCCCGTCTCCTGATCGGTTTTGTGTTAGGAGCTGTCGCCGGCTGGACAAAAGGCAGTTTGCTCGACCGTTCTATCGTCGGTCTGGCTGAAATCCTCTCTGCTTTCCCCACCCTCTTGTTGACCATGATCCTGATCCTGGCTATAGGTATCCGCCAGGGCATGCAATCATTCGTGATTGCTTTGTGCCTGGTCGGCTGGGGCGAAATTATGCTGTTCGTCCGTAGTGAAGTGATTACTATCCGCCCCAAGCTCTTCATAGAAAGCGCTGTCGCCGCAGGCGCCCGCTCCCTGCGAATCATCACTCGTCATGTACTACCGAACACATTCTCCCCTCTGATCTCCATAGCCGCTTTAGAAACGGGCGCTGTGCTAATGTTGCTCGGCGAATTGGGCTTCATCAGTATTTTTATCGGTGGCGGCTCTGTGATTGATCTACCAACCACAAGAATGCTTTATTCTGACGTTCCCGAGTGGGGAGCTCTTCTGAGCAACATACGCTTACTTGCGCGCGGCTATCCCTGGACCGGATATTACGTCATGATGGCTTTCTTCGTGGCAATACTGAGCTTTAACTTATTTGGAGAAGGTATCCGGCGTTTGGTTGAAGAAGGCAACCCACTGCTCAACCGCATCATTAACCGCTACACCGTCCTATTGGTATTCATAGGCGTATTGGGTTACAACTGGGTGAGCGTTAACAGCGGCACCATGCCGTTCTATCGTCAGCAAGCTAGCGAGTTTGATGGGCAGCGGGCGCTGTACCACGCCTCAATACTTACGAACCCGTCAATGTACGGTCGCGCTTTGGGCTCTCCGGGCGCAGACCTTGCAGCCTTATATACTGCCATTGAATTTGAAAAATTGGGTTTACAATCCGCCGGTGAACGCCTCTCTTTCTTCCAGGAACGTTCTCGCTCTTATGAACAATTGGAATCAGAACCAATCTTTTTGATCGAAGATGGTGGGGCGCCGCCGGTTTACGGTTTAGACTACGCTGCCTATCCGGGTCGCAACGTGACTGTTGGGGATACGATAGCTCCAGTACGCTTCATCGCTCTAGGGAAAAGAACATCCAGCCGAACTGGAGGTTTCGTTACTAGCTATGCCGGGTTGTATCGCGCCGACTTTTCGGGAGAAATCTTGCTGACATTTTCAGATCGCGAGGCCTGGATTCTGGCTGGTATTCCAAAAGATGGACTACTTGTGGTGACCGACGATCCTGATTTATTGGGTCGCAGATTTACTCTCTCGGGTCGTTCGGGAGAGTTGATGGATTACTATACTGGTGAAACCACGGATGATGAAGACCCATACATGTGGATATCAGAGCAAATGGCAGAACGCCTAATGGCAGGATCAGATTACACTGTATCCGATTTACGTAAGCTCAGTGATGAACTTGCCCTGGAAGAAGTGTTTGAATTACCAATAGAAAAAGTAGTAAACATGAAAATAGACGGGACACTGGTAGAAAAATCTACTGTTAAGAATATCATTGGTTTAATTCCCGGAACCTTTGGTTATGAGAGATGCGTAGACTGTTTAGACCAGCAATTGGTTGTTGTTATGGCCCAGTATGATAGCCCACCGATTGGTCCTGAAGGTGTATATCCGGCAGCAAATGATAATGCAAGTGCTGTAGCCGTGATGCTGGAAGCCATCCGGGTTCTGCAGGAAACTGATTACCAGCCTTATCGGTCATTCCTCTTTGTGGCTTATAGCGGAGAAGGTCTGGACGGAGGAGAGCCAGTCATTGACCCGGACGTGAAAAAATTCCTGCAAGCCAAATCGGGTTTCTCTAACTTTAAGCTTGAAGCAATTGTCAAGTTACGAGGTCTGGGGGGAGGATCAAACGAGGGGTTGGAGGTCTCAGCTGGGGGCAGCTTGCGCCTGGCGCAGCTCTTTGAGAGATCGACAAAGCTTATGGGCACGGATGCTGTTCGCTCGGATGAGGCCATCGATATCAGCGTGATTTACACTGATGGCAGTGCTCCCAGCCAGAGCGGTCAGGAAGCCCCCGTCGTTCGTCTCTTTTGGGAAGGATGGGGAGAGCATTCACGCTTGCCATCAGATTCCATGGAAAATATTTCTGCAGATAATCTGGAAGAGGCCGGCCGCGCCCTGGCTCTATCCCTCATGATCCTGGGGCGTGAGGCACAGTATTAGT
>CBFDCK010000139.1:0-7869 GCA_965603285.1 uncultured bacterium | reverse complement strand
CAAAGTCATTTTATCTGAATCAAAATCGACATCTCATTTGGATAAAGTCATTCACCGGGATATTATCAACACAAATTCCGTGTATTAAGTGAAATACTGGAGCTTATCCGTTAAATCTTCACGTTAATGTATTATATCAATATTTCAGGTACTCTTTTTCAACAGCCTGTTTTAGATGACGACACATTTTCAAGTAGCAACTAATGATTAATGACATACGGACTAATTGTCTAGCCCAAAGCAATCCGAACATAAACCCCCCAAAATCCAGTTTTTGTTCTAAAATATAATAAGTCGTTTTTCATTTCATTGGGCTGCAGATCACAGGCATGACAAAACCGCTCCAAGGTAAATTGGCTGTAGAATCTTTCAACGAGTGCTTTTTCAAAAGCAATTCAAGGTTGTTACATTGAGCGATTCTTCACCTCCACTTCGGTTCGGCTATTAATAACTTTGCGGTTTATCCAACACATGGATGCTTGTTTATGTCCATCATCACCTTGCTCACTGATTTCGGACTCAAAGACGGCAACGCCGGAGTCATGAAGGGCGTGATCTGGGGCATCACACCCGACGTCCACATTGCCGACCTGAGCCATCACATCAGCCCTCAGAACGTACACGAGGCGGCTCTGGTGTTGAGGCGCACCGCTCCCTTTTTCCCAGATTGTACGGTTCACGTGGTGGTGGTTGATCCGGGTGTGGGGACCGAACGCCGTCCAATCGCCGCCCAGTTGGGAACCCACTACTTCGTTGGTCCCGACAATGGCGTGGTCACCATGCTGCTCGAACTTATAAAGGCAGAAGGACTCCCGATCTCCTTCATACACCTCAACAAGCCGCAATACTGGCTGCCCGAGGTCAGCAGCGTCTTCCACGGACGCGACATATTCGCCCCCGCAGCTGCTCACCTTGCCGCCGGTGTGAACCTGACCGAATTGGGAGATCCCATCGACGACCCCATCCGCCTATCGCTGCCCAAACCGGTGAGCACCGAAAACGGCTACCGCGGCCAGGTCATCCACCTGGATCATTTCGGTAACATCTCCACTAACATCCACCACGAGCACCTGACAGGCAAGACGGTCCAAAACGTGCACCTGTGCGGTGTGGATACAGGCGCGATGGTGGTAACCTTCGGCGAGCGACCGAACGGCGAACTGATCGCCCTGTTCGGCAGCACCGGCAATCTGATCGTATCGGTGGTCTCCGGCAACGCCGCCCGCCGCCTGGACGCCCAGGTGGGCGATCGTGTTGAAGTCTTTTTCAATGGGTAACTACGTGCCAGAAGAACACGCCATCCTGGTCGATAATCTTGCTTTCCGCTACCGCGACCGTCAGGAGCTAGCAATCCGTGATATTTCCTTCCAGGCTGAACCGGGCGAGCTTATCTTATTGGCAGGCGCCAGCGGCTCCGGCAAGACCACCCTCATCCGTTGCATCAACGGTTTGATACCGCGCAGCTACAAGGGCGAGGTGGAAGGCACAATCCGGCTTCAGGGGCAAGACAGCACCGATATGACCCTGGCGCGCATCTCACAGATGGTCGGCACGGTGCTGCAGGACCCCGAGCGTCAGATCCTAGGGACGCGTGTGGTTAACGAGGTCGCATTCGGGTTGGAAAACCTGGCGCTTTCGCGGGAGGAAATTCTGCGGCGCGTAGAAGTCGCTCTAGATTACCTCGGTATTTCCGATCTGCGCGACCGGGAGACGTTCAGCCTTTCGGGGGGCGAGAAGCAGAAAATCGCCATAGCGGGCATTCTGGCGATGCAGCCCAGCATACTAATGCTGGACGAACCGCTGGCCAGCCTGGACCCGGCCAGTGCTTTAGAAACCCTTGCACTGGTGCGCCGCCTGGTGGATGAGGGCATGACCGTCCTGCTGGTCGAGCACCGCGTCGAAGACGTGCTCAATATCAATCCCAACCGGGTCATGTTCATGGTGGACGGGATGCTGCGATACCAGGGGCCGGTTGAGGGGTTAAGTAAAGTAGTGGATTACAGCGAGATCAAAATGCCCGCCCAAATTGTCATCGAAAGGGCCGCAAACGACCTGCCCCCACCCGAAATCGTCTTTTCACCAGCGGAATCGCAGCCCACAGCTGGTTCGGATGTTGGAGAGCAGCCTGCAGATCTAGTGCGCTTTGAGAATATCAGTTTCTGGTACGAAAAAGGTGCCGAAGTGCTGCATAACATAACCATGAATATAAACCGTGGCGACGTGATTGCCGTCCTGGGACCCAATGGGGCAGGCAAGACCACCCTGGTCAAGCACGCCATCGGGTTGCTCAAACCGAAAACGGGGCAAGTGCTGGTGAATGGCGTGGATACCCGTAAACAAAGCGTCGCTCAAATTGCCAGCACTCTCGGCTATGTTTTCCAGAGCCCCAGCCACATGCTCTTCGCCCCCACAGTGCAGGAAGAACTTGCATTCGGTCCCACGAACCTGCATCACGACCCGCAGGACATAGAAAAGGAGGTGCAAGAAGCAATCGAAATTGTCAATCTAAAAGGTAGGGAAAATGACCCACCGCTGGCGCTTTCCTTTGGGCAGCAAAAGCGGGTTAGCATTGCCGCCATCCTTGCCATGCGCTCCCGGATTCTGGTCATGGATGAGCCCACTGCCGGGCAGGATTATAAGAACTATATGGACTTTATGGACGCAATCCTGCAGATACCGAGCTTCGAGGCCATCCTGTTCATCACTCACGACATCGACCTGGCGGTGATCTACGCCAACCGGGTGCTGCTGGTCAATGATGGACGCATCGCTGCCGACGGTCCACCTGATGAAGTGCTCGGCAACTTCGAGTTGCTCAGGGCTTCGCGCGTGGTGCCGACTTCACTCTTGCGGGCTAACCTGGACCTGTTCCCAAAGACGCGCCGCTTCATGCGTGCCGAAGCGCTAGCGCATGTAAACCCAATCCATTGACAACCATTCATCATTTTCCATCCAACGTTCCTTATAAGGAGAATTCAAATGGACCGCACACTTCGTAACATAATTTTATCTCTGCTGGGCGTCGTGGCTTTTTTTGCCCTGATCATCTGGGTCGGAGGCGCTCTTAACCCCAGCCTGCAGCTCGATGAGACCGCTTTAATGCGTTTTGTATTCGTGATCATCGGTCTCTTGATCGTGTTCCTGGTCTACTGGTTCACGCGTGATAATAAGATTTGGGAAGTCGGCACGCGCGAGGTTGTCTACATGGCGATCGGCGCCGCGCTGTACGCTATCTTCTCTTATCTCTTCAACGGTACGGTGTTCGCCGTGCCCTCTGTCAGCCAGGTCGCCTTACGACCTGCCATCTGCATCCCGATGTTTTTCGGCTACGCTTTCGGTCCGGTGGTGGGCTTTTTCACAGGCGCGGTAGGCAACATGTTCGGCGATGCGCTGACAGGCTTTGGTCTCTCGCCGCAGTGGAGTATCGGCAACGGTCTGGTCGGTTTTATTTCCGGTCTGGTATGGCTCTTCCCAGACAAGAAGAAGAGCATCAATACAGTTATCATCATCAGCGGCGTGCTGGCACTGCTTGGTACACTGGTCTTCTTCTTGAACCGCGGGATCCCCAACATGCTTTTCTTTGACGTCCCAGCGGGTATCTTCGGTGACCAGCAGATCAGTACGATTGCCGGCATTACACTGGTGATAGGTTTCCTGATCGTGCTGATCGTGTACCTGTTGTTCAGAGGTAATATCAACATTGCCGCAGCAGTAACCTGGGCTATGCTCGGCAACCTGCTGGGCATCGGTTTTGCGGCCATATCCGATATTTGGATCAACGGGTTCTCGTTCCCGGTCGCCATCGTGGGTGAGTATATCCCTGCGGCAGGACCGAACCTGATCTTCGCTGCCATCCTGGTACCACTCCTGGTCGGCGCCTATGCAGCCGTCCAGCGCCAATCGGGAAGATAATGAGCAGGGGGATATGGGTTAGTTAAAGAATAAGGGTTACAGGGAAGGGGACTCGTTTTTTCCCTTCCCCCCTATCCCCTTTTTCGTAATTCGGAAAATACCATGCTCGTAACCTGGCGTTATCGAGACAGAAATTCAATAGTTCAAAAGTTCGATCCCCGAGCCTGGTTGATATTCTACGTTTGCTTCCTGGTCTCCACGCTCATGTTCTGGGACCTGCGTTATCTGGCTTTTTTCCTGGTGCTGGCGCTGCTGAGCCTTTATGGGTCCCGCATCCAATTCCGGGAGATGTACCGCGCCTTGATCTTCATCCTCGGGTTCGTAACTTTCTTCGCCTTCCTGACATTTCTGACCGGTCGCGGAGGAATGGAGGTCTATACAGAGGAACACGTGATCCGGACCATCTCGGCTCCCTTCACAATTTTCGGTTGGCAGCCGACATTGACAATCACCGTGGAACGCATCTTTTTCGCCATCAGCCAACTCTTCCGCGTCCTCAGCATCGCTGTCATGACCATCATCATCCCCTATTCCCTGAACCCATCCCTTTACGGGGTCACATTCCGCGGTCTGGGAATGCCCGACAAGTTCGCATACGCCATGGATCTGACGATGCGATTCGTCCCCACTTTTGCACGCGACTTCCAGCTCACATACGACGCCCAGCGCGCCCGCGGTTACGAGCTCGAAAATATCCGCGGCGGTCTGATCGCCCAGGTGCGCAAAATGGCACCTTTGATTGTACCGGTCACGATTCACGCTATCATCGGCAGCGAAGATATCATCGACGCCATGGACCTGCGCGCTTTCGGCATCGGCCCACGCACCTGGCTGATCCAACTGCACTACCGCTGGCGCGACTATGCCCTGATCGCCTTTTCCATCGTTTTATTGGTCGTTTCGCTCAGTCTTTCCCTGTTCGGTTTTGGCAAATTCTTCGTCCCCCAATCCCTGATTCAGAATATTGGCGGGTAATATATAATCCAAGGATCGCAGGTCCAACGACCCTGCATGAGCATTAATGAGGCGCTCGCGTGGGATCTGATGGGATTATTATCACAACTCCTCATACACCCCCCTAACCAGGGACACCAACTGGTTCAGCCCCTTTAGCAACGGCTGGGTATAGATGTATTCATTCAGCGTATGAGCTCCGGAACCAGTGGACAAACCCAGGCAGATGGCCGGAATACCCCGGCTTAGCGGGATATTGGCGTCCGTCGAGCCAATGGCTAAATTCGACCGGATACCCTGTTCCAATAAACAGCGCTTAGCAAATAGAACAAGAGGATGATTCTGGGGGATGCTGCCGGCTGGGCGCTGCCCAATCAACTCCAGTATTACCTCCACACCAGGTTTGCGGGTTGATTCAACCAACGCTTCCACCCGTTTAACCAGCAACTCCAACGCCATTCCATCCACAGAGCGCAGATCCAATTCAAGCTGCGCTTGGGCAGCGATGGTGTTAACGCTTGTCCCACCTAAAATAACTCCTACGTTTAACGAAGTGCGTGGTTGCTCAGGGAGCGGCAACTCGATCAGACGAGTGACCAGCATCGCCAGTTCATTTATCGCCGATGGTTGCCCAAAATCTACCCAGGAATGTCCCCCCAGAGTCTGTACGTTGAAACGGTAGCGCTGTACACCCAGAGCGCGGTGGTAGATCTGCCCCAGCGCCATGCCCTCCAGCACAACGTACGCAAGAACCCGGTCACCAAAACGATCCACTACCGCCCGCATCCCGCGCAAGTCGCCCAGCCCTTCCTCACCCACATTCGCCACCAGCCACAAATCCCCAGGTAGCCCGGTGTGCAGCCGGATGTCAATTCCACCCTCAAACTCACCCCCGGCGGTTAACCCCCACAGAAGACCGAATAATCCAGCCACACCGAGCGAGTTATCCCCAATACCCGGACCGAATATCTTATCCCCCTTACGCCGGACCTTCAAATCCGTTCCAACCGGGAAAACTGTGTCCAGGTGTGCAGTAACCACCAGAGGAAGAGATGCTCCCGCACCGGGAACCTTTGCATAGACATTCCCAATTTTGTCAGTCGTTACACCACACAACCCCTCAGCCATAAATCTATCCCGAACAAATTCTCCCCGCAATCCCTCATCCAGTGGAGGGGCAGATATCTGCTGAATGTCCACAGCCAAATTTATTACAAGATCAATCAGGTTATCATCCATAATTAAACTTTCCGAACCGATTCTCGCAGGGAATCCAGGCGTGCCCGCGGCAGACCCGGGAGTACATCCAGGGCATATTCGGGAAGATTACCCTCAACTACCAGGGAAGAGGAAATATTGCCGTACAAGGTCGCCTCCAACGGGTCGTACGTCCGGCGGTAGCCGGCCATGAAACCGCCACAAAAGGCATCCCCAGCCCCGAGTGGATTTGCCAGACGCGCCGGATAGGAAGGCACCTCCCAGCGTGTATGCCCGGCAGAATCATATAGCATCTGTCCACGCTCACCACATTTTATGACCACAATTTCGCAACCGTAAGCCGCCAAACCTTCAGCCATCTCCCACAAGTCATCGCTGCGCCCCTTGAAGAGCGAGTTGATCTCCTCCTCGGCGGGTAAAAAAGCGGTAAGACCGGTCAACAGAGCCGGCACATCATTCCAGAACGTGGGATTCATATACCCCGGGGAGGGATCCAAAGTCACCGTGGTGAATTCAGCCTGCCGGAGCATGGCTGGGAAAAGGCTGTGAGTGAGGTAATCCAATGGACAAACGTGAATCGCACTGGCGTCTTCGTATTCTGGGGGGATATCCTCCCGCCGTAAGGAAGTCGTCTGGAGACTCGTGCGGCTGTCCACAACATCGGTCGCTTCTCGGTACCCCAGGAGCGCCTTCGGAAAGGGTAAACCCAAACGAGCGAAATGGGTCACTGGTTCATCCTGCGAAATTGACGTGCGGTCTGTAAAAGCTTTAAACGAGCGCACGTCGACCGCATGCGGTGAGATCTGCACCCCGCGCATATCCAGTCCACGGCGCATGTACTCATCCAGCCACTTTTGAGGATAATCTTCACCTACGCGCGCAATTATCCCCGGCGGCGGTTGTGGTTCCCACACGATCAAACCCATCGCTGCGTACAGCACACTACCGCCCGGCACATCGATAAGTGCCTCGCCGGATGGAAAGATCAAATAATCACGCGTCAGCTTACCAGCGAAAAGGAAACGGGGAGAAGTATTATCCACGAATGAAATTATACGTCATATCAATCCCGAGATGCCAAGGCCAGAAAGACGTCCTCCAATGTCGGCTCAACTTGCTCCAGATGTACATCACAGAAACCGGCCTCACACAAACGCTCTTGCAAGTCCTCCTTCGTTACATCAGCAGGTGTTATCGCCCGCAGGTGATCGCTCACCAATCCTGCTCGCACGACGCAAGGACATCCATTGAGCACGTTTAAAGCCCCCAACAACAGCGCGCCGTACTGGTTATCTCGTCCGCTTTCACCTCCCACAAATACATCCCACGCTAAGCCGGGCAAAGCGTTTTGCTTCAACGTCGAGGGCGTATCTATCGCCAGCAGGCGTCCGTCACGCATAATCCCAACCCGACCACAATATTCAGCCTCATCCATATAGTGCGTGGTCACCAATGCGGTTACGCCCTGGTCGACCAGCTCGTAAATCAAGTCCCAAAAAGCGCGCCGGGCAGCCGGGTCCACCCCGCTGGTCGGCTCATCAAGGAACAACAATTTCGGGCGATGGACGATCGCCGTTGCCAGTGCCAGGCGCTGGCGCCATCCTGTCGAAAGCTGACTCACCATATGCCCCTCATGACCTCTCAATCCGACCAGGCCCAAAACTTCCTCGATGCGGTTATGTTCACGAATCCCGTATACACCTGCGTAAAAAGCCAAGTTTTCTCCTACAGTCAGGTCGTTATAAAGAGAGAATTTTTGGGACATATACCCGCTGTTGGCGCGCA
>CBFDCK010000138.1:0-7955 GCA_965603285.1 uncultured bacterium | reverse complement strand
CTCTGTCTCGCCCACTGTCTCTGCTGGTATGCTGCTGATCTCGCTGGTCGGCTATGTGTTGATCTACGGTTTATTAATTGTCGCCACGGTGTATTTGCTGGGCAAGTATGCCAAGGCGGGACCAGCGGCTGGTGATGTTTCGGGAGCTTTGCAGCCTGTGAAGGAAGATTAAATGATCATCCGTCAATTGTTTATGTGTCGAGTGTCACCTAACAGTTTACACTTTGTAACTAAGCAGCGGAGGTTACTATGGATTTGAATATTCTCTGGTTCATCTTGATTGCCGTGCTGTACGTCGGCTTTTTCATACTCGAGGGTTTCGACTTTGGTGTAGGGATTTTGTTACCCTTCATGGGCAAGGCAGGTGGTGGAGCTTCCGCAGATACCACGCGCCGCACCATCATTAATACCATAGGTCCCCATTGGGATGGGAACGAGGTCTGGCTGCTCGCTGCGGGTGTGGCAACGTTCGCCTCTTTTCCCCTGTGGTACGCTACCATGTTCAGCGGGTTCTACCTGCCTTTTTTCTTACTGCTGATCTTTTTAATCATACGCGGTGTGGCATTCGAGTTCCGCAGCAAAGATGACAACCCCACCTGGCGCGGCCTGTGGGATAGGTGCATATTCCTCGGCAGCCTGATCCCGCCCTTTCTGCTGGGCGTGACCTTCTCGAACCTGGCGCGCGGCGTACCGATTAACGATCAGATGCTGTACAGCGGGGGATTCTTATACTTGCTCAATCCCTATGCTCTGCTGGGGGGCGTCACTGTCGTGATGGTCTGCGTCCTGCACGGGGCGATTTTCCTGAGCATGAAGACCACTGGGGAGCTCAGGGACAGAGTCAACAAGACAATTCCTGGTCTGTGGGTTATATCGGTAGTCCTGGGAGTGGCTTTCCTGGTGGCAACATTTGTTTCGACAGGGATCCGGGACAAGCCGGGCGTCCTCACCTGGGTGGTACCCATTGCCAGCGCTTTGGCGCTCCTGGCAGCCGGGTACTTCATCCGCAGGAAGCGGGATGGGTGGGCTTTCGGGATGACAGCCCTCACCCTTGCCCTGGTCGTTGTTATGTTTTTCGTGATCCTCTTTCCGAACGTGATGATCTCCACTGGTCCGGGATCGAGCCTGACTATCTATAACGCTTCATCTGCCCCTTACACGCTCAAGGTTTTGACTATCGTGGCAGTGATCCTTTTACCAATCGTGATTGCATATCAAGCATGGACCTACTGGGTGTTCCGCAAGCGCATCGAGGCGAAGCCAGAGACATTGACATATTAGAACTTGTTTCAACATATAACAATCTGACAGTTCAGGAATGTCATAAGGAGGTTAGGAATCCGGCATGCATAGAACGGATGCGGCATGCAAAGTACGGATGCGGCATCAAGAGAACGGATGCTTAGCGCTGGGCTGATCGACCGTCCAGCTTCCAACATTAGCCTGGCCGCGGGTCTTCGTTGAGCGCCTTTTCTTGTCCGTCTTCTGCATACTATTTATGGATTCGTTCCACTTTCTTGGCATCTTCAGATCTCCCTTTCCCCCAATTCGCCTCTCCCTGATTGACAACCAACCTTACCCATGATAATATATGACCCTGGTCATAATTGTTATTAGGTCATTATTTTTATAAAGGAACGTATGAACACGACAATTTCTCGCCGGGAACGCAAGAAAGAAGAGACACGCCAGCGCTTATTAAGCACCTCGCTGGAACTTTTTCACGAGCAGGGTTACTCAGCCACTACAATCGAGGACATTACCGAGAGGGCCGACGTTGCCAAGGGCACATTTTTCAATTACTTCCCCTCAAAGGAAGCCCTTTTGAGCGAGTTAAGCATTTGGGGAATTGAAAAGCTGCAAACAGCACTTGATGTCAGTAATGGCGCACCACAGAGTCCGGTAGCCCGCATCAAGCTCCTGGTGCGGCTCTTGCAAGAGCATATGGGTGAGAAGATGAAGTTGCCCCGCCGGGCGTATGCAGCACGCCTGTTCACCCCACCTCCAACACAACATGCCAGGCACCGGCTTTCCACTTTATTAACCGACCTGGTAAGCGAAGCGCAGACTCTTGGTGAGATTCGTGCAGAATTGGACGCCGTACTGGTAAGTAATTTACTGCACATGTCCTTCTTCTGGAGTATGGTGACCTGCCAGGAAAATGACGACGGTCCTCCCCCACAAGCACAATTCGAGAATATCATCGATCTTTGGATGGACGGGATTGGCGGTCCGGAATGGAGTAAAGAATGGGATCATTAGGAAGAGCAATTGGATATCTTAAACCTTATTGGCTGCTGGCGGCTGGAATCTTTTTCAGCCTAATTATCGCTACGATGCTGAATCTGGTCATCCCCCTTATCACGGGACGGATTATCGACGAAGGCATCGAGGCCGGTGTTGCCCGATTTATCATGCTGGGAGCGCTGGCGATGGTCGGTGTGGCATTGCTGCGGGCGCTGTTTTCCTTCACCCAGAACTTCTGGGCTGCAAAAGCCTCCCAGAACGTGGCGTATGATATGCGCAACGCTCTCTACGATAAGATCCAGAATCTTTCCTTCGGCTACCACGACCGGGCGCAGACGGGTCAACTGCTCACCCGCGCTACCAGTGATGTGGACCGGGTGCAGATGTTCGTCGGGCGTGGTTTAATTATGTTCGTCATGGCTCTGCTTATGCTGGTCGGCAGCCTGATCCTGCTCTTTTCTATCGATTGGCAGTTGGCACTCATAATGGTTGTGATTATCCCGCTTACCATGGGAATATTTATTTTATTTGCCTCTCGCTTACGCCCCCTGTTTACCAAAGTGCAGCAATTTATCGCTCAACTTAACACCATCCTGCAGGAGAATTTAGCCGGTGTGCGGGTGGTCAAAGCTTTTGGGCGCGAACCTTACGAGTGGAATCGCTTTTCAGTCGCCAACCTGGATCTGATGAACCAGACCATAGACGTTGGGAAGATGATTGCGATCGCATTCCCGCTCACCTTCCTGATCGCCAATCTGGGCACGCTGGCGGTCGTCTGGTTAGGCGGTCTCCAGGTGATTGGCGGCAGGTTGACCATTGGTGAACTGGTGGCATTCCAGAGCTACCTGCTGATGGCTACTTTCCCCATCCTGATGTTGGGGATGATCCTGGCGATGGTCTCCCAGGCTGCTGCCAGTTCCGACCGGATATTTGAAATCCTGGATACCCGATCAGAGGTGATCGAAAACCCGGACGCAATCGATCTGCCACAGATAGAGGGAAGGGTGACGTTTAAGGGTGTCTGGTTCAGTTACTATGGTCACAAAGGCGCTGAAAAAACCGAGGAATCGGACGGTCGCAAACAAAAGCGGGGACACGGTTCAGGGGCCGGAGTTATGGGCGGCATGGGTATGGGTATGGAGATGGGGATGGGTGGAACAGGTGCACCCCCAACGCCGGAGGTAGATGATTGGGTGCTGAAAGATGTTTCCTTCGTAGCAGAACCGGGTCAGGTAATCGCCTTACTTGGGGCAACCGGATCTGGCAAGAGCACTATCATCAATCTGCTTCCCCGCTTCTACGATGTAACCCGCGGGGACGTGACCATTGATGGTATTGACGTGCGCGAAGTGACGCTCGACTCGCTGCGCTCGCAAGTCGGCATCGTGATGCAGGAGACCACACTCTTTACCGGCACTGTACGGGAGAATATTGCCTACGGTCGTCCCGATGCGACCCTGGAGCAAGTTGTGACGGCTGCCAGAGCCGCCGAAGCGGACCAATTCATCCAGGAATTTGCTGATGGGTACGACACCCAGGTCGGTGAACGCGGGGCGACCCTTTCCGGCGGGCAGAAACAGCGTATTGCCATCGCTCGGGCATTGCTGCTCGATCCACGTATCCTGGTCCTGGATGACAGCACCAGCAGTGTGGACATCGAGACCGAGTACCATATCCAGCAAGCGCTGGACAAGTTGATGCTGGGGCGCACCAGTTTCGTCATCGCCCAGCGCATCAGTACGGTACAGAATGCCGAAAAGATCCTGGTCCTGGATGGCGGGAGGATCGCCGCCCAGGGGACCCACGAAGACTTGATGCGCGAAAGCGCCATCTACGCCGAAATCTACAATTCACAACTGCACAGCGATTATGAGTTGATGCCCGAACTGGGCGCCGAGGATTTAGAACTTATCGATCCGGATCTCGATTTGGAAAGGGAGGTGGTCTGATGTTCCACGGACCAATGCGACAATTACGAGACGGGCGCGAAGAAAAAGCTCGAGATACCGGCGATACCCTGCGTCGTTTATCAGTCTATCTGAAACCATACTGGCTGGGATTGTCAGGGATCGGCATCCTGCTCATCCTGGACACGCTTTTTCAACTGGCTGGACCTTACCTGATTGGAAAGGCGGTCGACGAATTTATTATTGTTGGAGATCGAGCCGGACTGACTAGGACCATGTTGATGCTCCTGGGAGTTTATCTGGGGGCATGGGCGGCGCGCTACGGCGAATTTTATGGCATGATCGTAATCGGCAATAAGGTGCTTTACAAACTGCGCACCAACATATTCGATCGTGTCCAGACGCTCTCGCTCAAATTCTTCGACCAGCACGAGGCCGGAGACCTGATGAGCCGCCTGACCAACGACGTGGATACTATCGGTCAGGTGCTTAACTCCGGTCTGGTCATGACGCTCAGCAGTGCGATGCTCATCGTTGGCATCCTGATAGCTATGTTCAGCTTGAACTGGCAATTAGCACTGGTGACCTTTATCGTATTACCGTTCATGCTCGGCGCTTCCATTTTCTTCGGCAAGCGTGCCCGCCGGGCTTTCCGGGTGACAAGAAAAACAATTGGCAGTGTGAGCGCCGATCTGGAAGAGAACATTTCAGGAGTACGGGTAACCCAGGCGTTTGCCCGTGAGGATGAAAACATCGAACGGTTTAATGAGCTCAACCGGGCAAACCGCGATGCCAACGTCAGCGCCGAAGGGGTTACGGCAGCTTTTACACCAACTCTGGACGTATTAAGCACCGTTGGTCTGGCGATCGTGCTGGGTTTTGGTGGTTACTTGGCGCTCCAGGACCCGCCCTTGATTACGATCGGTGTGATTGTCTCCTTCTTGGTCTACGTGCGCCGTTTTTTCCATCCCATCCAGCGGTTAGGCAGCCTTTACGCCCAGTTGCAGTTGGCTCTGGCAGGTGCGGAGCGTATCTTTGAACTGGTGGACACCAAACCCGAGCTGACCGATGCACCTGATGCAAAAGAGATGCCCCCCATCGTCGGGAATGTGGTTTTCGAGGACGTCTCTTTTTATTACAATCCGGACGAGAGCGTACTCAATAATGTTAGCCTGGAGGCAGAACCAGGACAGACCGTAGCCCTGGTTGGTCCTACCGGCGCCGGCAAGACCACGCTGGTAAATCTCATCGGTCGCTTCTACGACGTAGTAGAAGGATCCGTGAAGATAGACGGCATTGATGTGCGCGATGTGACCCGCGCCAGCCTGCGCTCGCAAATGGGCATCGTCTTACAGGATACATTCCTGTTTAGCGGGTCGATAATGGAAAATATCCGTTACGGGAACCTGGAAGTCAGTGACGAGGGCGTGATCGAAGCGGCCAAACTGGCCAACGCCGACACATTTATCACCCGAATGCCGGATGGCTACCAGACCGAACTTTCGGAGCAGGGTCGCAACCTGAGCCAGGGGCAGCGCCAGTTGATATCGATTGCCCGCGCAATTCTGGCCGACCCACGATTGCTAATCCTTGACGAGGCTACCAGCAGCGTAGACACCCGCACCGAGATCTTGATCCAGCGTGCGATAACCCGCCTGCTCAAGGGTCGTACAAGTTTTGTGATCGCTCACCGCCTGAGCACCATTCGCAATGCAGACCAACTTTTGATCCTGCGGGATGGGCAAATAATAGAGCGAGCGACCAGCAAAGACGATCGTTCAGCCCACGAACAGTTACTTGATCTGGGCGCCGATTATTACCGACTTTACACCAACCAGTTCCGGGTGGAAGAAAAACTGGTAGAGGATGGAAAGTCAACAGCATACAGACTTCAGCAAGCAGGGACAGATTGAAAACTTTACGCTTTGTCCGGTGGTGGAACTACAGACGTGGTGGAGCGGATGCGGCATCCGGCATGCAAAGTACGCATGCTTGCATATTTGCTCGCTTCGCTCGCAAAATGCATGGCAATGACACTGTGCAGTAAAGAGCACATACTTGGCATACTCCATATGCTAAGGGGCTGTCACAATAGCATAGCAGTAGGGCAGGTTTCTATACCTGCAGATCGAATGATTTACCCAAAGACCCGGCGGATAGGGATATCCGGCCTACAAATATCGCAACTGCCAACCTCCCGCGGGTTTTTATCACGCTCAATCTGAATATCACCTGAAACCCAATACCTCAATCCTTACGTGCCCAATTCAACCCGCGGGAGGTTTTTTGAATGGTGAATTGATTACGTAAAGATTCGGCGGATAGGGATATCCGCCCTACAGCTTATTAGACAGTCCCTTAATGAATCGTTGGCATACCGGCTCTAAATACACGAGCTTGGCATACTCTGTATATTTGGCAGTACAAAGGGGTGTCGTGGGAGCCGCCCCAGCCAGGAGGAGGTTGTTACTAAGCTTCCTTTAAAAATGGCTGGTTGACTTGCTTGATTTTTTGATCAAGTGTCGCTTGAAGTTCTTTCGCGGTTGAGTTGGTTCCATAAAGGTTGACCATTTCCTCGGGGTCGTTCTGCAGGTCGTAGAACTCATACCCGTGAGGAGCACCTGAATAGCCAAGATAACGGATCAGTTTATACTGGTCCTGGAGCAGGGCAATGGACGCCTTCGTAAGCGGTTCAAATGTAGAATTCGATTTTGCTTCAACCGTATAAGTTGGGCGATTCGCAGAATTCCCAACGCCAATCCCAGGCAAAACCGTTCCATCACCCCATTCGGGCACCGGCAGCCCGGCGATGTGCAGCAGTGTTGGGAGTAAATCGACTGTGTTGGTGAGCGTGTAGATATCCTGTCGGAGGCTCTGTCCGGGGACAGAGATAAACAGCGGTACGCGCAAGACCGGTTCAAATACCATCCGGGTTGTGTGACCTATCGTGCCGCGTTCGAACAGCTCGCCATGGTCGGAGGTAAATATCACGTAGGAATTCTCAATCAATCCACTTTCCTCCAAGTGGTTGAATAAGCGACCGACTTCAACGTCGATATTTGCAATATATTGATCGTATTCCTTTCGCATGTAATTCATAGTAGCTTGCGGAATGTCTTTGGATAAAGGGTGAACGGGTTTCTCTACAGGCTCCCAGCCATCATCGAACAAATCCTGGTATTCAAGGTGAGGTCGATAAGGAGCATGAGGTGGGATAAAATGCAGATAAGCCAAGAATGGAGAAACCCAATGCGGCATGGATTTGATCACGCCATCGATAACCTGGTCGATGGTAAAAGCCAGTTTCGTTTTTGGTTGTTTGGGGAACCCGAGCGGGTATTGGTCACCGTATTTACTTTCAGCGATCCCCAGGGTTATGGTAGATATCAAATCGTTCAGCGCTGATAGGAATAACGAGCCGCTGATCTCTTCCCGGTCGAAAAGAAAGTCATCGAGGCTGCCCATGGCATAATATGAGTCCTTCTGGGTTAATTTGTCATAAATGGTACCCCCAGCAAGTGAAAAACTGCTCAGGGGGATATAGCGGTCCAAGGAGTCCGAAAACTGACGCAGCAGTATGTCTGCGAACAGATTCTGCGTGTATGCCACCTGGTGATAAACAGGATTAAATAAACTGAACAGGCTTTCAGGTACTAACTGCTCGTTGATCCGATTGCCATATGTGAAAGCACGGTGTGTCCATGGGTATACACCGGTCAAGAACGAAGCGGTGCTGGGCGTAGTAAAGTTTCCAGCCGAATGATGGTTGTGATAGACAAGCGCCCGTTCAGCAAAGCGGGC
>CBFDCK010000137.1:0-7975 GCA_965603285.1 uncultured bacterium | reverse complement strand
GCGTTAATCACAATCAATCCTTCTGCCCTCTGACTCCCAATGAAATCATCCATCAGGGTTTGAAATGTATCTTCGTCCGGGGCAGAAGAAGCGATCAGGGTATATCCGTGTAAGCGGGCTATTTTTTCCGAATTATGGAGAATGCAGGCAAATGTGTAGTCGATCAGATTTGATGAAATAAATGATAACGTTTTGGAGCGACCTCTGGCCATTGATCGTGCTATTGCATTGGGATGATAACCAAGCTTTGCAATGGCAGCATGGACTTTAGCTTCAGTTTCTGGTGCTACTCGATCTTTTTTGTTTATGACGCGAGAAACAGTTTCACGAGACACACCCGCTTCTGTTGCTACATCACGAATTGTTGGTCGTTTCATACGATTTCTGTTATGTGTAGTGCCCGATAATATAAAATTCAATATTATTTTGTTCGACTGATATGACCGGTCATATGACCGGTCATATTCATAATATACAAAAAGATCATAAATGTCAAGGTGCGGCGAACATGTATTAATCCGTTATGTATTAATCCGTTATTGACAAATATCAACAAAAATTATATAATAAATTTGTCGGTTTCAACAAAAAACAACATATTTTACAAGGACGGTCTGATTTGACCACTTATGAGCGCCGACAATCCCTATTGGACATATTGCGCAAACAACCTGGTTTGCGCGTTTCGGAGATTGCGAAAGCGTTAGGCGTATCAGAAGGCACGATTCGAAACGATCTTAATGCACTCGAAGAGGAAGGAAGATTGAAGCGTGTTCATGGGGGAGCAGTTTTGACCGAGGAAAATCAATTCCAAAATAACTCTTTTATTCGTCGATTTAATCAGAATGTAGCTGCCAAGATCGCTATTGCGCGTGAGGCAGCTCCTTTAGTTAATGATCATGACTCGATATTTTTGGATGCAAGCAGCACATGCTATTATCTTGCGAGAGCTTTATCTGTCCGAGCTAAATTACGCGTGATAACTAATGGCTTTGAAGTCGCGCGAGAACTGGCTCAAAACACATCGAACTCTGTCATTCTGGTTGGAGGAGTGGTCAATAACGATTCTTCATCTGTAACGGGTTTGTTGAGTGAGCAGATTATTGCTGAAATGCGCGTCGAAAAAGCTTTGTATTCTTGTAGCGGTTTCAGTATTGAGCGTGGAATGACCGAAGTCCATTTAGAGGAAGCGCAGCTCAAACGTAAGGCAATTGAATCATCAAAAGAAATAATCGGGTTGATTGACTCTTCAAAATTTGGAAAAGAGGACTTGACCGCCTTTGCAAGCTCAAAAAATATAACCTGCTTGTTTACTGATGATGGAATATCCCTAACCTGGATTGAACAATTAAAAAATGCCAATATTGAATATAAGATATGTAAAAAAAAAGAAGCGTTTGAAAAATGAAAGAAATTTTCTTGGTGGTATTTCTGATTTTCACATAAATGTTTTTTCAATATGGTAATGAAAAAGCGGCACACATTACCCACACGAAAGATGCCGCATTCGTTTACAAGCTGAACCCGGTGGCAACAGGATTTCAGACTTTTTCAGAAAGGAGTTCTGCCTATGAAGTGATGTATACCGCTACCCCCTATTCAAAACCAAATTTTCAACACAAACAACCTGAATATTCTCGGAGGAAAATCATGAAGAATAAATATTTTTTTGTTGTATTGAGCCTTCTAGTAATCGTGAGTTTACTAGTGGCGTGTACTCCTGCTGCAGAAGAGCCAGCAACGGAAGAGCCAGCTACAGCAGAGCCGGCTGCAGAAGAACCTGTTGAGGCAGAGCCCATAACGCTGACCTACCTCGTTGGTGATGTCGAGACGGATCAATTGTGGGCCCATGCACTTATCGATAAGTATATGGAATTGCACCCCAACGTGACCATTGAAATTGAAAACCGTCCGGGTGGTGGCGATGGTGACAACATTGTTAAAACGCGGCTGGCCACCGGCGAGATGACCGACATCTTCTCGTACAACGCCGGTTCACTGCTCCAGGCCTTGAATCCGTCCGAGACGCTGGTCAACCTGACCGACGAACCGTTCATGGAAAATGTCGACGAAGCATTTAAGCAGACCGTTTCGCAGGACGGAAAGGTCTTTGGCGTGCCGGATCAGACGGCGATGGGCGGCGGCATCCTCTACAACAAGGCTATCTATGAGGAGTTGGGGTTAAGTGTTCCCAAGACCTGGGAAGAGTTCGCCGCTAACAACGAGACAATTAAGGAAGCGGGTATCGCTCCGGTAATCGCTACTTACGGCGACACCTGGACTTCCCAGTTGTTCGTGCTGGCCGATTATTACAACGTTCAATCGGCTAACCCTAACTTTGCTGAGGATTACACAGCCAACAAGGCCAAGTACGCCGATACTCCGGCGGCGTTGGCCGGCTTTGAGTACCTGCAAGAAGGTTATGAGAAAGGCTGGTATCAGGAGGATTTTGCTACAGCAACATTTGATCAAGCCTTAGAGATGCTTGCCAACGGCGAAGGCGCTCACTACCCGATGCTTTCTTTTGCGCTCCCAACCATCGCGACGAACAATCCTGATAAGATCAACGACATCGGTTTCTTCGCACAGCCTGGCCCGTCTGCCGATAATAACGGGGCGACCATCTGGATGTTGTTAGCTAACTACATCCCACAGACTACCACCGGCGAAAAACTGGAAGTGGCCTTAGATTTCCTGGCGTTCTCGGTCTCAACCGAAGCCGTCGCTGTGCTCAACGAGGCAGTACCACCGTCAGGCCCGTATCTCATCAAAGGTGCCGAACTACCTGATGACGTTCTGCCTGCCGTACTAGATATCAAGGCCTACATCGATGCCGGTAACTCCGCGCCCGCGCTCGAATTCCTCTCTCCGGTAAAAGGCCCTAACCTTGAGCATCTCTGTGTTGCCGTTGGCACCGGCCAGATGAGCGCCGAAGAAGCTGCTGCAGCTTACGACGAGGATGTTGAGAAGCAAGCGCAGCAGCTTGACTTGCCGGGCTGGTAATCAACTTTTCCTGAATATCTGTAACGTTTTTCCACTGAGGGCTGGTGGTCAACTGCCAGCCCTCAGAATCTGCATAGTTATGAGATTGCTGGTGAAAGCGAGTTTTTGTGCAAAGAAATTTACAGTCGCGGTCAGTCCTGCGAATATACCCCCACTGGTTTTATATCCCGGCAGCGCTTATTTTCGGTGTGTTCTTTCTGGTGCCGACGGCGCTTGCATTCTACTTCAGCATGACCCGGTGGACCTTGTTCGACGCAACGTTCATTGGTTTCGATAATTACATCACGTTCCTGTCTGACCGCATGCTCACGACCGGGCTCCGCAACACGATCATTTATGCTGTGCTTACCAGTGGCCTCAAAACCGTTATTGCACTTCCACTGGCTACGCTGCTCACATCGGGAATCCGGCTCAAAGGGCTTTTTCGAGGCATTATCTTTTTCCCGGTGCTTGTCAGCACCATTGCCGTCGGCATTACCTTTTCTGCATTGATGCAGCCATCTATGGGATTAATCAATGTTACACAGGGGTTCTTCGGGCTGCCACAGCCGGATTGGCTGGGAAATCCCAGCCTGGCACTCTATTCGGTGGCGCTAGTTGATGTCTGGAAGGGTCTCGGCATTGCAACTGTGATATTCATGGCAGGCATCGTGTCAATCCCGCAGGAGTATTTTGATGTGGCGAGTCTAGAGGGCGGGGCCTCAGTAAGATTCCGACACGTCATTCTTCCACTGGCCCGGAACTCCACTTTCACTGTCATCCTATTGTCGTTTATCGGTGGTCTGCGCTCATTTGACCTGATTTGGGCAATGACTCGCGGCGGTCCCGGCTTCGCATCCGACGTACTTACATCGGTGATCTACAAGCAGTATCAGGCGGGGTTCTATGGTTTGTCAACCGCTGGCAATGTAGTACTCTTTATTCTTGTTACCGTCATCGTGTACCCGCTGATGAGGTACTTCAACCGGATGGAGATTGAACTATGAAAACCCGGAAGTTCCTCTCTGGCATTTGGTTAGATGTTGTCGCTCTCATTGTGATCGGCATCGTCTTTGTCGTACCCTTCATATTTATTTTTCTGACGGCGGCCAAGACGCGCCAGGAGGCGGGCCTATTTGAATTCAGCTGGCCGAGTCAGTTTCAGCTGTTCGAAAATCTCCGCGAGGTACTGGTTTTTGGCGATAACCGGATGCTCCGGGCGCTGTGGAACAGCACGGTTCTAACGGTAGGCTCAGTAACGCTCATCGTCTTATTCTCTGCCCTCGTTGCCTATGTGATGCAACGCCGAGCAGATCGAATGGCATCGGTGGTTGGGTCCTTCATGCTCGCGGGACTTATCATCCCGCCGGCTGTTGTGCCAACGATCTTCCTACTGCAGTGGCTTGGCCTCTATAAGACACTTCTCGGCATGATCATGGTCGATGTAGCTTATAGCATGCCCTTTGCCATTCTGGTCTTTCGGGCATTCATGGGCTCAATTCCCAGAGAGCTTGATGAGGCTGCTATCATGGACGGTGCGCCTCCATTGCGCGTATTCTTTTCTATCATTCTACCGCTGCTGCGACCGGCCATTGTGACGGTTGTCGTCACCTCGTCTGTGACCATCTTCAACGATTTTGTCGGACCGCTTTACTTCCTACCCGGGAATAAGAATGTCACAGCACCACTGACCTTATTTAGTTTCACCAGCCAGTTCGCCAACCAGTGGAACTTGCTCTTTGCGGATGTGATTGTCATCACCATTATCCCCCTCATCGTGTTCATATTCTTCCAGAGACAGCTCGTTTCGGGGATGACGAGTGGTGCAATCAAGGGCTGAGGCCTAGACTAATTATCTCTAGGAAAATTGGTCTTGTGGTTTCTGCCATTTATCAATCTGGTGCGCCTTATTGATGTTCTGAGCCACAAAGCCATAATGAAGATTTCGTAATCTCAAAAAGAAGAGCAAATTTAACCATGACAAGTATTTCCCATCTAACTTGCGAATATCAAAACAATCCACTCGGTGTTGATGTACCCCAACCTCGTTTGAGCTGGCAGATGAAAAGCAAGCACCGAGGTGCCTATCAAACAGCTTATCAGATTTGGGTGGCTAACTCGAACACATCATTGGCTGACGGCCAGAAGCTATTATGGGATAGCGGAAAAATTGAAACCGATCAATCCACCCAAGTGGATTATCGCGGCCCAGCCCTTGTTGCCGGACAACGGGTATATTGGAAAGTTAAAGTCTGGAATGAAATGGGTGAGGTCGCTGAAAGTGACTCGGCTTGGTGGGAAATGAGTTTACTTGATAGCAAGTGGCAGGCGGATTGGATCACCCCGGACTGGGAGGAAGACACCAGCCGCTCGCAGCCTGCGCCGCTGCTGCGCCGAAATTTCAATGCCAAAAGCGATCTTATTGCTGCCCGTATATACGCCACCAGCCTGGGTCTCTATGAGCTGAGGTTGAACGGGCAGCGCGTGGGCGATGCCGTGCTGACCCCTGGCTGGACCAGCTACGAGAATCGCTTGCAATATCAAACCTATGATGTGACAAACTTAGTTCATGAGGGGGAAAATGTGGTAGGGGTACTACTCGGTGATGGCTGGTATCGAGGTTTTATGGGCTTTACCGGAGAGCGAAACCTGTATGGTAATAGGCTGGCGCTCCTATTGCAGCTTCACCTGACCTATGCTGATGGCCGGGTTGAAATCATCGTTAGCGATGAGAAGTGGCGGGCAGAGCGCGGTCCCATCCAGATGTCAGATATCTACATGGGTGAAACATACGACGCCCAACAGGAGAAGCCTGGTTGGGATGATTCTGGCTATAACGATAACGACTGGCACGGTGTGCGGCAGCTTGACCATCCCAAAGAAATTGTAATAGCCCAAGATGGCCCCTTCATCCGTCGCCATGAACGGCTTCGACCGGTCCAAATTTTGCACTCGCCGAAAGGCGAAACCATCCTCGATTTTGGCCAGAATATGGTCGGGTGGGTGCGACTGCGCGTCCGTGGTCCACAGGGTACCATCATCACGCTGCGCCACGCGGAGGTGCTGGATCAGCAGGGCAACCTCTACACCGAAAACCTGCGCTTGGCCAGGCAGACGACGCGCTACACCTTGAAAGGCCTGACCGATGCCGATGAAATATTTGAACCGCACTTCACTTTTCAGGGCTTCCGGTACGTAGGTGTGGAGGGTTTCCCCAGCGAGCTGACCCTCGACAATTTCACGGGAATTGTGGTCCATTCAGACACACCGCTCACCGGCTCGTTTGATTGTTCCCACCCGCTCATCAATCAGTTGCAGCATAATATCGTTTGGGGGCAAAAAGGCAATTTCGTCGATGTACCTACCGATTGCCCACAGCGCGACGAGCGCCTTGGCTGGACCGGCGATACACAGGTTTACATCCGAACCGCCTGCTTCAACATGAACGTGCCCACCTTCTACACCAAGTGGTTGCGTGACTTGAGCATCGACCAAAAAAACGGTAGCGTGCCACACGTGGTACCCGATGTTATTGCCAAAACCGGCCTCGGTGAGTTGGGAGACGAAACTGGTTCCGGCGCGGCGGCCTGGGGCGATGCCGCCGTGATTTGTCCCTGGACCATCTACCTGTGTTATGGCGACATTCGCTTGCTGGAAGAGCAATACGAGAGTATGGTGGGTTGGGTGCAATATGTACAAAGTCGGGTTGACGAAGATTACATCTGGCGCAGAGATTTTCAATTCGGCGACTGGTTGGATTACCGCGGTCAGGATGAACGGTTACCCACCCCTGTGACCAATTATGAGTTAATTGGCACCGCCTTTTTTGCTAACAGCACCCAATTGCTGGCGAATATGGCCCAGATATTGGGTAAAACCAGCGAGGCCAAATACTACACTGAGTTAGCTTACCAAGTAAAAACTGCCTTCAATGCCGAATTCGTGACATCCGCCGGACGCGTTGCCTCCAATACCCAAACAGCCTATGTGCTTGCGTTACACTTCGATCTGCTGCCGGAAGCTGTACGTCCCATAGCCGTTAGTCGCCTAGTAAAGGAAGTGCGTCAGAGCGAATATCACATCACCACGGGCTTTGTGGGTACACCTTATTTATGCCATGTGTTAAGCCGCTTTGGCTACACTGATATCGCCTATAAAGTACTCAACCAGGAAAATTATCCCTCCTGGCTGTACCCGGTCAAAAAAGGTGCTACCACCATTTGGGAGCGTTGGGATGGCATCAAACCGGATGGCACTTTTCAGGATGCCAGGATGAATTCGTTCAATCACTATGCCTATGGAGCGATTGGCGACTGGCTTTATCGGGTGGTGGCCGGGGTTGAAGTTGATCCTGACGCCCCGGGTTACAAACGTATCCTCATACAACCCCAACCGGGTGGAGGATTAACCCATGCCAAAGCCAGTCTTGACTCGATGTATGGCAGAATCGAGTCCGAGTGGACGCTTGAAGATGATAGTTTTCAACTGAATGTGACCATTCCAGCCAACACGGAGGGAGTGATCCGTCTTCCGGGGCAATCGATTGATGACATTACCGAACAAGGTCAAATTCTAAGCCAGGTGAAAGGTGTTTGTGAAGTTCAGCAAAAAGATGATACTGTGATTATTACTGTAGGTTCTGGCAATTACCATTTTAGGACCAAAGCTTGCCTGGATTAACACAATGGCTGAAACAAATAACTACCTTGCAATTGACCTCGGTGCCGAAAGCGGACGAACGATCCTCGGTGCGCTCAGAGATGGAAGGATAGCTCTCACCGAGACGCATCGCTTCCCCAATGAACCTGTGCGTTTACCTGATGGCATCTACTGGGACATCCTCCGCCTGTGGACAGAGATCAAAGCTGGCATCGCCAAAACTGTTAAGGGCGGGGTCAAATTGGATAGTCTCGGCGTGGATACCTGGGGGGTAGATTTCGCTTTGTTGGATAAAAATGGCAATTTACTAGGTAACCCCCATCACTACCGCGAT
>CBFDCK010000136.1:0-8006 GCA_965603285.1 uncultured bacterium | reverse complement strand
GCAAGGGTTCTGAGCTTGCACGCAGACCGGGCTTTGCCAGAGGGGAAGCGGCGCGGTTTACTAGAGTTGGTAATAGCAGGCAAGGGTTTCGAGCTTGCACGCAGACCGGGCTTTGCCAGAGGGGAAGCGGCGCGATTTTCTAGAGTTGGTAATAGCAGGCAAGGGTTCTGAGCCTGCACCGTTTGACCCCTTACATAACCGTAGGCGGCAGTTGAATCGAGTGCCTTACTGACGCTCCTTGAGAGGTGATTTTCATGCAGCTTGCTGTATATTTGGGATCAGCCTTCCTGGTACTTGTCGCCATTGTTGTGATTTTTCGCGTAATCGTCCGTCGCGACTATCTACAAAGGGGGCAGCTTACACCAATCTCAAGTGCATCAGAGTGGTTAGTTGTCATTATTTGGGTGTCTTTCTCATACTTCTACCTTCCTGCTGATTGGCCCAAGATACATGTCGGTCTCATACTCCAATTGACTGGTTGGGTCATGGTAACTCTAGGTGTGTTGACCATGCTCTTATCTCTCGCCTGGCTTGGGCTCCGACGATCACATGGTCTGAAAACTGATACCCTCGTACAGTCTGGACCATACAGCTTGACAAGGAATCCACAGATCGTAGGTTTCAGCCTTAGCATGATCGGATTTGTCATGGTCTGGCCCTCCTGGCACATGATGATTTCGTTATTGCTCTATGTTGTCTTGTTCCATCTGATGGTTCTCACTGAAGAGGAGCATTTGCTTTCCAGGTATGGTAATGAGTATCTGCGTTATTGTGAGCAAGCGCCACGTTACATAGAGGTATTCCGAGAAAATATTTCAAGGACGCCGCCTAACCAGCGTATGAAGCCGACACGCAAATCAAGAGCGTTATTGTTGCAGGTTTCCGTTTTTGTAGGGTTCTGGTCTTTGGGGGGTGTGGCTGCGAAATCCACGTGCGGCTTTTGCACCATCCGTTAGCCGCCCGAATGTAGTTGTTGAAAAGTGCACCATATTATTGGAGATTGCATATGAATAATAGACAGAAATATGCCATAATTGCACCTTTATTATTGATAGTTGTTATGTATCCGATTTTTCAATTGTTATCAGGGGCATTTGGAGAAACGATTGGGTGGTATCTTGGCTTAGTTATATATTGGCTAGTCTGGGGTGCGGTATTTCCATTAGCGATTATTGGGAAGGAAAGCATAAGAACGATAATTCGTCCACAAAAATTAAACAAAAAGATACTTTTACTTGTATTATTCCCTGTGCTAATGGCGTCACTTTATAGGTTTATCCCAGGAATGGGATACCAGAAACCGAGCGTGTGGATATTCCTTCTTTTATTGTCAACGACATTTGGGAATGGCTTCTTTGAGGAGGTGTTGTGGCGAGGTGTTTACATGAAACTATTCCCAAACAACATCTTGTTTAGGATTATCTGGCCTAGTATCTGGTTTGCACTCTGGCATTTTGTGCCAGGGTCAGTTCATTCAGACGGTAATGTGATAGCTTTAATGATTGGTGCAGGAGTATTTGGATTTTATTTAAGCTTTTTAGCAAAGCAAACAGAAACAGTGTGGTGGTCGATAGTAGCTCATACTCTAAGTGGGATTATTATGATTGTATAATATGAGGCATTGTGTTAAGGGTAGGGCTAAAGCCTTACAGTGGCTATCACCACTTGCACCCGACCTGGGTAATCTCGGTACTTTTCGACTGCTCTAAACCTGAGAATTCATCGGACCAGCGATATTGACGACGCTAGATCCGCCAGGCGGGTGATGCTGACCATTATGCGACCCAAGTGCTGTGTCAAATATGAATGTTTGGATTATCGCGCTATTCGAACGCGAAGAGTCGAAGCGAGTTACGAGGAGATTGCCACGGTCGCTGCGCTCCCTCGCAATGACAACTTAATCTATGATGTTTGACAGTACACTAGTGTGATAGATTACCGAATGACACAAGGTTGAACCCTTGCCAGATGGTGAACTACTTCTAATTTGCCGGTTTTCGCGTTATTGAGAGGAAGGTAAAATGCAAATCCAATCTAAACACTTGAACAACGACCCATTGTCCTGGTTATTGGAGCCGGATCCGGATAACCCGGGCGTACGTTACTTCACCTTACGCGACCTGTTGGGCAAGCCCGAGGATGATCCAGAGGTTTGCCAGACCAGGGCAAATATAATGACGCTGGGACCGGTACCGGTTATTCTGGATGCTCAGCATCCCGACGGCTACTGGATCAAACCGGGTGGCGGTTACTCACCAAGTTATCGGGCCACTCTCTGGCAGATCATCTTCTTGGCTGAGCTGGGGGCCGATCCGACCGATGAGCGAGTGCAGCGGGGATGTGAGTACCTCTTGGAGCATAGTATCTCCGCCAATGGCGGTTTCTCAATGAGCCAACGACCGGTGCCCAGCAGCGTTGTCCACTGTCTCAACGGAGATGCACTCCATGCCCTGCTGCGCCTTGGCTACGTTGAGGATCCACGCGTGCAGGCTGCTCTGGACTGGCAAGTCCGGGCCATCACTGGTCAGGGACAGATCCGCTACTACAAGTCGGGTACGTCTGGGCCAGGTTTTGCCTGCGCCTACAATCAAAAGCAACCCTGTGCCTGGGGTACTAGCAAAGCCATGAAAGCACTGATTGCCGTCCCGCCAGCTCTGTGCAATCCAGCGATACAGGCCGCGATCCGGGTCGGCGCCGAGTTCCTGCTTAGCCGTGATCCGGCTGCAGCCGACTACCCATTCACCGAAAGAGTCAATTCCACCTGGTTCAAATTCGGCTTTCCGCAGAGTTACAGATGCACCGTTCTGGAGACCACAGCAGTGCTAGTAGAACTGGGCTACGGTGACGACCCACGGCTGAACAATGCGCTCCAGTTCATACTGAGCAAACAGGACAGCCAAGGTCGCTGGAAAATGGAGAATACCCTTAATGACAAGATGTGGATCGACATCGAAGAGAAAGGAAAGCCCAGCAAGTGGGTTACTTTACGAGCGCTGCGCGTCATGCATATGGAAGACATCTTGGACACATAGGAAGATGCGCTTTTAAATTGAGGAGAGCAGCTAAGATCGTGTGGGAGTTCAGGTCCGCACTCGCTTTGTTAGACCTGTGGCAGCGAAGGTGAGGAACACGAATCCGCAGGGCGGCTGACACAAACTGTTAGGCATTGGAGTACTGAATATGGCAGAAAGATTCAAAGAACTAAAAGAAAAACAGATTGAATTTATAAAGCAACAACACATTTTCTTTGTTGGGACTGCCGGTGCAGAAGGCAGAGTGAATGTCTCGCCCAAAGGCATGGATACCTTGAGGATTGTTAATGAACGCGAAGTTATCTGGTTAAATCTTACAGGTAGTGGTAATGAAACTTCAGTTCACGTTCAAGAAAACGGGAGAATGACGTTAATGTTCTGTTCGTTTGCAAAGCAACCCTTAATCCTGCGTTTGTATGGTAAAGCCAATGTTATACATTCTAGAGATAGTGAGTGGAAAGAACTAAGCAGTCTATTTGATGAATATGTTGGTGCAAGGCAATTTTTCCAATTGAACATAGAACTTGTCCAAACATCGTGCGGTTTTGGTATTCCGTTCTTCGAATTTCGCGATGAAAGGGAATCAATTATAAAGTGGGCAAAGAGTCGCGGTCGAGATGGCATTGAGGAGTGGTGGAAAGAAAAAAACCAGATAAGTTTAGATGGCAAACCAACTAACATCTTGAAAAATGGATAACAAAGCACTATGCATGACAGTTAAAGAATGTCATTGCTATGGAGTTAGGCATCCCTTTTTTGGATGCCGATCGAAGCTATCTGCATGATGTAAGGCTTTTCAGCACTTAACGGGAGATTGCCACGGTCGCTGGCATGCAAAGTACGCATGCATGCTCCCTACTAAGAAACTTCACCTAGTGTCATCGCGAGGAGCGTTCTGTGCGACGAAGCGATCTCGTATTTAGTGATGAGATTGCCGCACTCCGCTACGCTACGTTCGCAATGACAAGAAATAGAGTTTCTTTCTATTTGAGCCCTGTTTTTTCGGGGTATGTTTACTAATGACATATTTAATTATGATGTTTGACAGAGCACAAGTAATAGTGTCGGGTAGCTAATCAAAAATTTCTGTGTGAATTTATGAGACAATTTATTCTTCTAAATGTTTAGGGGAAACTAATAACTAGCCGTCGCACAACGTTTCAATCTCTCGAAATATTTTCATCTTTTCAACTCACTTGAGCCGAACACGCTGCGCCATTTGACCAGGATTCTCTCAAGGACGCGTAGATTATTTGCACGCCTTTATTGATTTAAACCACGTAATGCTCATTTGGATATTCCGCGAAATATCTATCTCTCCTATCAACCAAAACAGTAACAATTTTTGAGCCTTTTTCCATTTTTTCTGCCATCTCAACAGCCGCATAAACATTGGCTCCTGAAGACATACCGCAGAATAACCCTTCTTCTCTGCACAGCCGGTCAGCCATATTTTTGGCATCTTTATTTCTAACCACAATCTCGTGATCCAAAATATTCTTTTCAAGAATATCCTCAATAAGAAATCTAAACTTCGGCACATCATAACTTTCCAAGAATTTATGAACTGCACTGGATCGAATCCAATCAAGCCTCTGATCGTCAGTTGGCACAACCCCAGACACAACCAGGTCCGGGTTCGCACCTTTTAGAGCTTCAGCCACACCCAATAGCGTTCCCCCCGTGCCAATAGAAGCGATCCAGGCGTCAACCCTTCCATCCATCTGTTCTAATATTTCTTTCCCTGTTTGTTCTCGATGCGCCTTCGTATTATCCGGATTACATAATTGATTGGACCACCAAATTGACGGGTCACTCTCTTGCAAGTCATAGCACTGCTTCATCCTTACTGCAACAAAGGCAGCCGCTTTTTCCATACCATCCAGTGCATCAAAATTATCTATATGATCCTGCAAATCAATCGGAGTCACATCACATCCAAATAACCTCGCGATCCTAATCCGATCGGCGGGATTATAAGAACTGGACAGCTGTGCCGGAAAAATTAATTGAACTTTATAGCCCTTCACCGCACCAACAAACGCCAGCGCGGGTCCCGTGTTTCCAGTAGATTGTTCGACAATCGTTCCACCTGATTTCAACTTTCCACTTTTCTCAGCCCCTTCAATCATACTAAGCGCCATTCGATCTTTGATACTTCCTCCAGGATTCATGAATTCACATTTTACATAAATTTCCACATCTGGCGATTCAATTACCCGAGTCAGTTTTAGTAAAGGTGTATTTCCAATTTGTGCAAGAATATTCATTTTGTAATCGTCTCCTCAGTTCTTATAGTATCATTTTTTTACAGCATCACTTCCAAACCTTGCCCTCGTGCACGGCCGGGAGCGGCCAGCATTCTATATTGAATCAAACGCTCTCTCTCATGTTCGTGAGGCGGCTTTACCTTTATCCCGCTCCGGCGGGATGCGATCCAGCAAGTGGTTAGGTTGCCTGTACTGCAAACTCCTCCCTAGTAATGCAATACCACAATTATTGTTTACTTTTAGTTTTCTTATCCTACCAAAAGTCCAAGTATTGGTAGAAGCATTACTAAGAAGAAAGCAATTCCCAAAACCCAACTCATCCACTTCTTCTCTGGATGGTTCACCCAATAGAAAAGCACGACAGAAAGAATCAAAGCCTGCAGTAGTACTTCGGGTAAGCCCTTCAGTTGTATCCCAATAGGTATTATGGTGTAGATCATACCCTCGATTGACCCAGGCGTTGGTCCGAAGGGGTTGATTATGCCAACCACTACCAAGACAATCCACATCACCAGCCAACCGTTTTTTCTCTTAAATAGAATATCCCGCAGCAGGAAGAAGACGATACCAAACAGGATACCTCTGATGGGTTGAAACAACGGACCTGCCATAACCAGGGTTTCGCTTGTTTGACGCATTAAAAGATTAAGACCCGTCTCTGCATAAAGACGCGCATAATCGATAATCTGAAAAGCGAGTAAGCCCATAATGAAGTATGTTACTGTGTGAGTAACTATTGTCTTAATAATCACCTCAATGAGTGTTGGTCGTGATTTATCCATTGTCCGCCTCCTTTCTACATTTTGTGTTATCTGGATGATCCTTTTTTGTACGTATTCAAGCCTTCTTCTAGACAATGTGGCTTAACAGTTTTGAGCTCAGCTGCCCCGCTAGCTACTGTGCTCCCTCTTCAAGATTGCCACTCTAGGTCCATCAATAGGAAATTGCGCAGCCCGCGGGGTCGGCTGCAGCGAACGGTCAGGCACCGTTCTGAAAAGTTTGCATCCTTCTCGATCGCCACCAACACACTAAAAACAGAATTCCAGGAATGGCAATCACCATCGACATAAGATAAGGGATCGCTGAGCGATAGAAATCATGATTGATCGGTCTTTGAATTAAAAGCAACAAAAGCACTGCGAACAGGAAAACGAGGGTAATCGCTCCACCCAATCCCTCGTAACGCCAGGCGATGCCCAATCCCAGGACACTCAGAAACATCAAGATTGGGGGTAGCGCTTCTATGAGGGGATAACCCTCCACCGCATACGGGTCGGCAGTTCCGATTGTCACCCAGTTCCACGCATAGCCGGTAAGCATTATCAGAGAGTAAACAATGATCGGAAAGGACCAAATACGTGCAATCCAGCGGATCCGTTTCGTTGCACAATCACCGGTGTCACTAACCTTTGTCATGGTTTATCTTCCTTTTTTTGATACGGCGCCTGACGATTACATAACCTGCTCGCCGACTTTGCAAGTTTTGACATATTAAATTATAACTAAAGTCGGCATTTTTCGCGCCGTTTACCAGAGCCGAAGGCGAGTCCTTTTAATGTGGGGCTGGGCGGCTTACCTTTCACTATTCAGGAAGAGGTGACATTATGAATCGTCTGCGCAGTGCAAAATGGATGATGAGGGCAATCTGAAAGAAAAAAACCCAAATAACAAACAGGATATCCAGATAATCTAATTCAAACATCTCATCATATCAATCTTAACTTGTTTTAGAACCCAATCAGCCCAGCTTTTCTACAATCAACAAAAAGTCAACCCGGGTAGCCCAGGTAAACGGCGTAACCGTAGCGTTCGGGATGATGGATACGATCTCGCCATCCAGATTGTTCAGAAACAGCTCTAACTTATCCTGGTCTTCTGTCATCTTAAGATTGAAGCGGTGAACTCGGTATTTCATTTTTAAAGACATTGTTTTCTCCTACCAAACAAACCAGACTTCTAGATTGTCCGGGCGATGCATGATGTTATCTTCAGGTCAAAAGGTGAAGCATATTTCGATAAGTATGCACAATCACTCTTCCACTTCCCAATCATCGTGTTGGCAAGCCCAACAAACGAGGGATAACCCGCGCAGGCGGGTGAAGTAAGACTCACATGAACTACTTGCTACATTGAGACGTCCAAACCAGGGTTCGGGCGTCGCGCAGCCTGCGTCGGGTACATAAATTGTTAGGCAGCAAGATTTCTCGCTCCCTTATTTACAGTCGCCCGACAAATAATCCGTATCCGAAATACTCCTCAAGGTTCTCCGGTGTGATCCCACCCTCTCGTACTCCCTTCACGAATCTCCTGTAGGCTGTACTTCTGGCATAGAGTAACAGCATTCTCCATAGTACGCGCAGCATTCCTCCCCAACTATACCGCCGCAGTATCCCTCTTGCCTCGTCTTGGGTGTTGATTTCGTAGGTCCTCACAATTATCTCTCTCAGCCCAGCACCCTCCAACAACCATACCCAAGCATCAGAAGTCAGTGGTTCCACGTTGGTGCCCACATCCTGCGATACCCAGGCAACCACTTCTGGTGGTTGCGGTACCTTCCGCCAGATTGACTCGTTGAGTCCGACGTATCCTCCTGGCTTTGTAACCCGTACATATTCGTTAACCGCTTTCTGCTTGTCTTCTGGAAAGGCAGTTACAGACTCGGTAATGACTGCATCGAAAATGTTATCATCGAAAGGGAGGTCTT
>CBFDCK010000135.1:0-8264 GCA_965603285.1 uncultured bacterium | reverse complement strand
GGTGATATCGAACATGTGTTATCGGATTGTGCCAGCTCGCCTGATGCGGGGGAAGTGCGTGATTTAGATGGTGATGGTGTTTCCGAAGTGCTGCTTAACTGGAGCGAAGATTATGTCTTCTGCTACGCATGCGGTGTTCGTATCAGGTTTTACCAGGTCTGGCGTTGGGATGGCACCCAATTAGTGCAGGTCGAACTTAATAAATTGACAGGTAGTTATCCCCAGGAATTAGTCCAATTGAACAACCGCGCCGTCGAATTAGCTAAAGGTGAGTTATGGAAAGATGCCAGGCAGAGCATTGAAGAGACGCTTGAGATTAGCGGTGATGATAATGAAACCGTTTTCTGGAACGCTGTGTTGATCGATCTGATCGCTGAATCCCGAGAAGAGGAAGTTAAACGCAGCCAGTATCCGCTCCTCAATTCAATCTTCCTCGGCGATTACGAATCTGCAGTTGATCTGATGCGTTCCCACAGACCTTGGGATCTGTTCAGCACAGAATCGGCCCTGGTTTCCCAGACTGCGGCTGAAGGGTGGGAGAATGAAATCCAGAATTGGATTCTCTTCTTTACAGAGAAAGCTCTCGAGGCTGAACCGGACATGGCAGCGGCTTATTTCCTGCGAGCGTGGGCGATATATATCGTAGATAAGAATGATCCCAGGGTAATGAAAAATCTCCACAAAGCTGTGGTACTCAATCCGAAGGAGACTTTCTATTCGGAAAACCTGCGGTATTTGCAGGGGGATGGTTGAGGCTATTTCTGTGGTATGCATCCCCCAAACCCGCTTCCCCTTATTTAAAGAATTTGGTTTAAAGCTTGCATCATAATTATTGGTGTTCTTGGAGCGTTGTTGGGTTAATTGAACCTGGAGTTTTTTGGCATAGAAGATATGCGCATAGATGAACTGAACTGGTTCGATGTAGAGAGTTACCTGGAAAATGATGACCGCCTGATGTTTGTGTTGGGTGCATGTGAGCAGCATGGGTACTTAAGCCTGCTGACCGATGTGAAGATACCTCTAGCATTAGCGGACGCAGCCAGTAAACGAACAGGTATCCTACTCGCTCCACCTATTAATTTCGGATGTTCACCTTATTTCCTGGCATACCCGGGCACAATCAGTCTGCGGGTAACAACATTATTAGACTTAGTGGAAGATTTAATTAGTTCTGCTCACAGTCAAGGGTTTCGGCGTATTTTGGTACTCAATGGTCATGGAGGTAACGATTTGGTTCGTGGACGCCTGTATGAATTAGCCAACCAGTTACCCGACTTGCGTTTAGGCTGGTACGCCTGGTGGCAGTCCCACAGCATTGAAGATATTGCCCGAAAATATGAATTGAAACCATATCACGCTAATTGGCTGGAAGCTTTTAACTTTACCCGGGTGGCGGATTTACCCAAGGGAGAAAAAATTCCACCGAAAACACCTTATATGTTAGGGGCGCAAGAAATTCGTGATATTTACGAAGATGGTGTTTTCGGTGGACCCTACAGCGTGGATGATTCGATTATGAATGAGTTATTCAACGCAGCACTTCAAGATGTTTTGTATTTGCTGCGGTTTGATAAATGAATCCATGTGTATAGACCATTTTGTGTGCTGGCGGTAGAATGACCGATATAGATCTATGCTATTTGTAGGGATTTTCAACAAACTACAATTAATACCATCATAGAAAGAAGTAAAGGAGATATTGAAACATGGATAATAAGGTGATAGTCACGACAGAGAATGCTCCGAAAGCGATCGGACCATATTCAGCAGCGACACGGTTTGGTAATCTTGTCTTTACCGCTGGGCAACTGGGTATCGACCCACAAAGCGGCGAGCTGGTGCCAGGCGGGGTTGAAGCGCAAACACGCCAGGCATTAACAAACCTGAAGAATGTACTTGAAGCAGCAGGTTCTTCTCTTGCGCAGGTCCTCAAGACCACTGTATTCCTGCAGGATATTAACCAATTTGGGCAGATGAATGCTGTGTATGGCGATTTTTTTTACAGCGATTTCCCGGCTCGTTCAGCTGTCCAAGTCGCGGCGCTGCCCAAAGGCGGGGCGGTTGAGATCGAATCCATTGCTTTCGTAAATGAGTGAAAAATTGGTGTAATATCATTGACTGCGAATGCCAGGTATAGGAATTATATATATATACTGTGGTAATAAACATGTCCGGTGAATTAATCCTCGTTGTAGACGACGAACCCAACATCGTCGAACTAGCCAGGTTGTACCTGGAACGCGATGGCTTTAGAGTTGACGGTGCCGGAGATGGGTTAGCAGCATTGGAGTCGGTGGAGCGATTACGACCAGCATTGATGATTCTTGATATCATGCTCCCCAATCTGGATGGTTTAGAGATCTGTAAGAAGCTACGTGCTCAGGACAATTCCATACCGATCCTTATGCTGACCGCCCGGGATGATGATATTGACAAAATTCTGGGATTGGAACTAGGTGCGGATGATTATCTGACAAAACCCTTTAATCCACGTGAATTGGTAGCCAGGGTAAAGGCAATTCTACGACGTAAAGAACAAAAATCTCAACCTCTGACCCCGGCTTTACATATTGGTGACCTGATGATCGATCCTGCCAGTCGTGAGGTTACAGTCTCCGGGCAATTGGTCGAGATGCGGGCTCAAGAATTTGATTTGCTGCATACGCTTGTTGAACACAAAGGAATAGTGCTGACCAGAAAACAGCTTCTCGAGCAAGCCTGGGGTTATGATTATTTTGGGCAATCCCGCACTGTTGATGTGCACATCGGCCATTTGAGGCGCAAGCTTTCAGACAGCAACGTGAGAATTATCACAGTTACAGGCGTGGGATACAAATTGGTCGTCTGATGTTTTCGTCGCTTCGTTTTCGCCTGTGGTTAACGTATGTCTTTATTGTAGGGGTTGTGATCAGCGTTGCTGGTGCCGCGGTCATCGTCTATTTAATCCGCAATCCTGCAGAAGCCCGGCAAGAAATTGAGCGCCTTCGATTGGTTTCAACGATAATCATACAGCGCAGCGATGAAATTGCTTTTCCACCAAGTACAAGGTCAGAGCAAAGGTGGCAGGGAATTATTGAAAGAGCAGATGAGTCGCTGAATGTCAGGATTGCCATTTTCAATCCAACAGAGGATCTAGTTATGGATTCGCGCGTGGGTCGTGCATCCCCCTTACCACCGGGTTCTTTTTTGCTTGAACGCAGACCGAATAAGCTACCCGCCTTCCGCGATGAAGAGAAAAATATCTGGTTGTATACTGTCAGACCTATGAGAAACGGGGGTTATCTTGTAGTCATGTCTCCGCGACCCGAAACACCTGTATTTTCCATCCTGCGAAACGAATTTATCACCCCATATTTCCGTGGGATTGTCTTAGCATTAATACTATCTCTGTTAGCGGCTTTCTGGATAGCACGTTGGATAACAGCCCCTCTAGAGAGGATGGCTGTTTCAGCTCGCTCAATAACAGATGGCGATTTTCAGAATATACCGTTGGAAGGTCCTCGAGAAGTTCAAGCATTAATAAAAACGATAAATGAGATGGGTGAACAAATCGAAGCTAGCCAGCAGTCGCAGCGCGATTTTATCGCTAACGTGTCACATGACTTAAAAACGCCGCTGACTTCGATTCAGGGATTTGCTCAGGCAATTTTAGATGGAACTGCCAATGATCCGACATCATTAAGGAAAGCCGCTGGTGTAATATATGAAGAAGCAGGACGCATGTACTATATGGTTTTGGATTTGCTAGATTTGGCTCGAATGGATTCTGGAATTGCGGAATTCAGAAATGACCCTGTGGACATAAATGATTTGCTGCAAAGGATTGTTGACAAGTTCACTCCTCAGGCGAAGGAAGCGCAAGTAGAATTGCTTTACAGGAGTGAGGTCATTCCTGTGATCAGGGGTGACGCAGATAAACTTGCTCAAGTATTTTCAAACCTCCTTGACAACGCGGTTAAATATTCGCCACCCGCAGGTCAAGTTGTTCTGACATCGAGACTTTCGGATAACTGGTTGGAGGTGCAGGTATCTGATACCGGACCAGGTATCACCCCAGATGAATTTGAGCGAGTTTTCGACCGGTTTTATCAGACGGAAAAATCGCGACACGGCAATACTCACGGGGTAGGGTTAGGGCTTGCAATTGCCCGTGAAATCGTGATTGCACACGGCGGGAGTATAACCGTGAAAAACCGAGCCAATTCAGAAATCAACCATACAAATCCACAAGAACAGGGAAGTATTTTTATCGTCAGGATCCCAATTTAAATTTATCGCATGTCAACTGTTTCGATTATCGTGCCGTGTTACAATGAGCAGAACACCATATGTCTGCTGCTCGATGCGTTGTATGGACAGGACTATCCGAGGTCGGAAATAGGAGTAATCATTTCAGATGGTCTTTCGACTGACCGGACACGTGAGGAAATTGTTTCCTTCCAGGCATCACACCCAGATTTATCTGTGCAAATAATTGATAATTTAGACCGTACGATACCCACGGGACTGAACCGGGCGATAGAAGTGGCTCAAGGTGACATCATTGTACGTCTTGATGCCCACTCAATACCACGCCCGGATTATGTGTCGCGCATAGTAAAAGCATTGGAGAGCAGTCTGGGAGATAATGTGGGTGGTATCTGGGAAATTCAGCCTGGTGGAAATGGATGGCAGGCAAAATCAATATCAAAAGCTGCTGCACATGTCTTGGGGGTGGGCGACGCCCTCTACCGGTACACAAACCATGCTCAAATAGTGGATACGGTCCCATTTGGAGCATTTTATCGAACTCTGATCGACCAGATTGGTCCATATGATGAAGCACTGCTCACGAATGAAGACTATGAATTTAATACCAGGCTGCGTAAAGCCGGAGGGACAATTTGGTTAGACCCTTCAATAAGTTCGATATATTTCGCTCGCTCCACATATAAAGAGCTTGCCAACCAGTATTGGCGATATGGTTATTGGAAAACTCAAATGCTACGTAGATATCCTGATACCATCAAATGGCGACAAGCGCTACCTCCATTATTCATTCTCAGCTTGGCAGCGCTATTGATCTTGGCTGTATGGTTTCCAATCGCTATGTGGTTATTATTGGCTGAATTATTGATTTACACGCTTGTTCTTCTTTCGGTCGGTATTCAGTTAAGTATAAAACACCGAGAACTAGCACTGTTAATTGGAGTCCCTTTGGCAATTATTACAATGCATTTGAGTTGGGGGAGTGCCTTCTTGTGGGGCATGTTAAAAAAGCATGATTAGAAGGCAACTAATAAAATTTTTTATTATTGAGTTAGAATTGTTTAGGATTTTTAGGTGCAGGTAAGAGATGGGCGAGAATTCTAGGCTGGTAAAACGATCACGCTTCTGGCAGTTGCGCATAGGCGAACGGCGAGTCATGCTGCTAATTGGTGACTTAACAATGGCATTAATTGCCTTGGGAATCGCACTATACTATTGGGGGAGCAGTGAGAGGTTCTTAGGTTTTTCATTAGAATTTTTACAAAAACGGACACCGGTATGGTTCTATTTCCTACCGATAATCTGGCTATTACTTTTGATTGAGCTTTATGACATAAACAAAGCTGGCGACTGGGGGAAAACAATTCGAGGGATTTTCATTGCAGGCGCGGTGGGTATAGTATTGTACCTACTTCTTTATTTTTATTATTTTGACCCGCCTATATCGTTGCTTCCGCGTCGAGGTGTTGCCAGTTTCTTGATTGTTGTGGCATTATTGACATTGCTATGGCGAGCATTATATATTCGTATTTTTGCAGCATCACAATTTATGCGCAGAGTTCTACTGGTTGGAGGTGGAAAATCCGGTAAATTAATTCTACAAATTATAAATGAGTTAAATGTGAAGCCGTTCTTCCTCGCTGGGATCGTCGATGATGACATTCAAAAAGTGGGACAATTAATTGAAGGTTATCAGGTAATAGGGTCGAGTGATGACTTACTCAGTCTTGTGGAGGAGCAACATATCAGCGATATAATCGTCGCGATTACTGGTGAGATGCATGGGAACATGTTTCAAGTATTGTTGGATACACAAGAACGCGGTGTTGAAATCACACGTATGCCTGTAGCTTATGAGGAACTGCTTGGCAGAGTGCCAATTCGTACATTAGAAGCGAATTGGATCTTACGTTCTTTCGTAGATGAAACTCGGGTTAGCAGTTTCTATATGTTAGGGAAGCGATTGTTGGATATTCTTGGTGGGATGGTGGGCGTGTTGGGATTAATTCTGGTTTTTCCACTGGTAACAATTGCAATCCTTTTGGATGATGGTCTTCCTGTGATTTATGGACAGGTGCGCTCAGGGCGTGGAGGTCAGTTATATCGCATAATCAAGTTTCGAACTATGCGGAGGGATGCTGAAGCAGATGGAAAACCACGCTGGGCCCAGGAAGATGATAAACGCGCTACACGGATTGGACGATTATTACGAAAAACTCACCTTGATGAACTTCCTCAATTTTATAACGTCTTACGAGGTGATATGAGTCTTGTTGGACCGAGGGCAGAACGTCCTGAATTGATACAATATTTCCAAGTGCATATCCCTTTTTATCGGGCACGGTTGCTTGTTAAACCAGGTATAACCGGTTGGGCGCAGGTGCACCAGACCTATGCCTCTACGATTGATGAAACAATTACAAAGCTGGAGTATGATTTGTATTATATTAAACATCGCAACCTGATTATGGATATGATTATATTGCTGCGGACTCCCGCTATGGTATTAGGATTTCGAGGTAGATAAATATGAGACCCCGTCTTTTCCTTAGGAATAGAATGGTTATGTTGGGCGATCTGTTTATTATTGTTGTCTCAGCATTGGGCAGTTTTGCACTGCGCACAGACCTGGGACCATTGTTCGTTTATTATTTGCCACAAGCTTTATGGTTAATGGGGATATCTCTAATTATTAAACCCCTCGTTTATTATTCCTTTGGTTTGTATCGCCGCATGTGGATTTATGCGAGCACTAAAGAATTGAAACTGATTGTCGTCGCAGTTACGACTGCATCGGTGATCGTCTCACTCGTTATTATTCTATTACGCGCCTTTGAGGTACTGCCATATTATCCCCGCAGTACCTTGCTGATAGATTGGCTGCTTTCGTTAGTGTTAGTTGGTGGTTTCCGTTTTTCGTTACGGGTCATTGGCGAAACTCAACCTCCCGGCATAAATACATATACAGGAGTTCGTCGTGTATTGGTCATTGGAGCAGGTGATGCCGGTGAGTTAGTCGTACGGGAAATGCAGAAAAATGCCCAATTACGATTACAGCCGGTTTGTTTCTTGGATGATGACCTTGATAAACAAAAGAAGCAGATCCATGGAGTACCGGTTGTAGGGAAGGTTAGTGACCTGCCCAGGATGGTGGTTGTAAGACGTATCCAAGAGGTGATTATCGCAATACCAAGTGCGCCTGGACGCGTAATACGTCAGGTGGCGGACGTTTGTCGCACGAGAGGTATTCCGTTTCGGACAATGCCTGGTATATACGAGTTGTTAGGCGGTAAAGTAAATGTCAGCCGCCTGCGAGAAGTCGAAATCGCGGACTTGCTGCGGCGGGAACCAGCTAGTATTAATGATCGTCTGATTGGTGCCAGTCTTGGCGGAAAACAGGTTCTGATTACAGGTGCAGGAGGTTCTATAGGGATTGAGCTTTGTCGTCAGGTTGCCCGTTGGGGTCCGTCATCTTTAATCCTATTAGGTCATGGTGAAAACAGCATCTTCGAATCGCTGCTTGAAATGGAGGAAAACTTTCCATCTCTTCCGATACATGCTGTGATCGCGGACGTACGAGACCTTGACAGACTTAATATTGTCTTCGATAACCTGCGGCCTCAAGTTGTTTTCCATACCGCGGCGCATAAACATGTTCCTTTGATGGAAGCAAATATTGAAGAGGCGGTTACTAATAACATTCTCGGTACCCGAAACATTGTGGAAGTCTCGTTGAATTATGATGTCGAACGTTTGGTGCTGATTTCTTCTGATAAAGCAATCCGTCCATCAAGCATTTATGGCGCAACCAAGCGCTTATCTGAGTTATTGGTGTTAAACGCTGCCCACCAGTCTGGTCGTCAATTTTCTGTAGTCAGATTTGGCAACGTATTAGGCAGCCGGGGGAGTGTTGTCCCATTATTTGAACGTCAAATTGCTCGTGGAGGTCCAATCACAATTACGCACCCGGATATGGAGCGCTATTTCATGACCATACCAGAAGCTGTTTACTTGGT
>CBFDCK010000134.1:0-8336 GCA_965603285.1 uncultured bacterium | reverse complement strand
TCCAGAACGCGTACGACTACTACTGGGATATAGAGATGGTACACGAGAGGCTGGACAAGAAGATGACCGCCGCTTTCCACTCCATGCACGAAACCGCTCAAAAACACAAATTGCATAACCGTCTGGCAGCGTATGTGGTCTCTGTCGCACGCGTTGCCGAGGCGATGCACCTGCGCGGCTGGGTTTAACCAGATACTGCAAACATGTTCATCACTACACGATTCATATTGACATTGGTGCACGGTGCCTGTATCGGTGCTACAACTCAGTTTTAAATAGTTAAAAAAACAGGAGTATATCCTGGTATATCCGGGGATATACCTAGGATGAAGAAAAGAGGTCCAGGTATATAATTACTGGGCCTTACTCACTTGTTATTACTAATTTTACCATTTCCCCTACTATTATCATTTACACTCAATTGCCTCTGATTGGCTTTCGCGCATAAAATCAAGCAACCCTGCTGCAGGAGGCGTGTAAAACCGTCCTCAGGAGCCTCTTGCTTGGCAGCCCATTTTTTCAAACTGCGTCGTATAAACGAATCCAATTCCCCATTCATCAGATAGTATCGAAGCGCTGCCATTTCTAAAACACGGTTTCCGTTTATTGTTATTAGCTTGCTAAACCCGATTCGAAAATTCACTTAATTTACAAAATACATACGCGTGAGGTTCACAATTGACAAAATTGACCACCTATGAATTTATATCTCCTGGTGGGTGGGGGGGATTTCCACTGAGGGATTCGCAAATCCGACCCGGTAATGACTGGTAAATTATGCCCTCTCGTTGTATACTCTAACTATTCACATTCGAGGAGAGGACTGTAATCATGAGAGCATCTGTCTTGCAGGAGAATCTGGCTCATGGTCTGAGCATTGTATCGCGCGCCGTATCACCGCGCAGCACGCTGCCGGTTCTAGCAAACATTCTTGTTGCAACCGATGAGGGTCGTCTGCGGCTTTCAGCTACGAACCTCGAATTGGGTATCACTTGCTGGATTGGCGCTAAAATACACGAGGAAGGCTCCACCACCGTGCCGGCGCGCACCTTCACCGACCTGGTAGGGACGCTGTCAGAATCGCACGTGGATATGGCGCTCGATGTGCGCACCCAAACGCTGAATCTACGCTGCGGTGCATCCAACAATGATTTGAAGTGCATCGATTCACAGGAATTTCCGCCCATATCGTTGGGGGATTTGAGCGATGGCTTGGAGATCAATGTAGCTGATCTAAAAGAAATGATCCAGCAGGTTACTTTTGCAGCTTCTACCGACGAAGCCCGACCCATTCTGACAGGTGTATTGATCAAAATAAATAACGACAAAATCACAATGGCGGCTGCAGATGGATTTCGTCTATCAGTACGAAATGCTCCCCTTTCCTCATCCGCTTCTCTTCCCATTAGCACTGTCATTCCGGCACGCGCTCTCAATGAATTATCCCGTATTGTAGAAGATGGCGACAAAACCGTAACCATGACGATGCCTCCAGGTCGAGGACAGGTTATCTTCCAGCTGCAAAATGCAGAACTGGTATCGCAACTTATCGAGGGCTCTTTCCCCGATTATGAGCAGATCATCCCCCATTCATGCGAGACTCGCGCTGTGCTTTCCACCTCCGCATTTCTAAAAGCATGCAAACAGGCGGAGATTTTCGCCCGCGAGGGCTCTCGTATCGCCCGGTTGAAGATCGAACCTGGCGACGATCTTGAACCTGGGACAGTAGAAATTCAAGGTCAATCCGAAGAGACAGGCTCAAGCGAGAACATAGTCGATGCCACGATTGAAGGACCAAAACTGCTGATCGCCTTCAATGTGGGTTTCTTAAGAGAAGTGCTGGACGTGATCAATACACCAAATGTCGCTTTGGAGACCAGCGCCGATACCAGCCCAGGCGTAATCCGACCCGTAGAAGCAGAAGGTGAGCATGGTGAATTCATTCACGTCATAATGCCCATGCATCTGGGAAGTTAAGTGTCTTTGCACCAACGGATTACATGTTGGCACGTCGCTCTTTGGACGTGTCAACTTTTATAGTAGTCACCTCTCCCATCCATGTTATGACATTACCTCCCGCCCCATCAGACCGCACTCTGCACATTTATCTAGCTCTGGCTCAATATCCAATTTTAAAAACCCAGATACGAGCGCGCATGCGGCGCGAGCTATTTGGGCGCGGGATCATCACACGCGTAGATTTCGAGGCAGAGGTGAAGAAAAAAGCCGTTCGTTCCCAAAAGTTGGAAGCCCTAGGCGATCCATTCATCGAAGAACCCGCCGACATCTGGGATCTGCGCCTAGCTCGGGTGCGCGATAACCTGACGGATTTCTATTTTGCGTACAATCTACCCCACAATTTGTTCGAGAGGATCATTAAAGAATCGCTAGCGGAGCGCGGCGCTTTCGTGGAAGAACTGCAGATATCTTTCAATCCGGAACTTGCTCCCCAAAATATGCTCTTTGAGTACGCCATGGCTATCGAACAGATGCCGGTAAAGGAACGAGCACATCTCGAAGCTCGACTGCAGGAAATCAAGGTGGTCTTGATCCGCACCTTGATCAGCGACCAGTTGGGTTATGTGAAAATTGCTAAAGATTGGCTAACCATCTCTGACCTGGAGAAGATCCGCAATCGCAAAATCGGTCACGGTAAGATCGGCGGTAAAGCGGCAGGAATGCTGCTGGCATCCCGTATCTTAAATGACGTAGGAGATGATGATGTCCGTGCCAGTCTGCAAATTCCCGAATCGTATTATGTTGGAGCTGATCTACTCTACAATTTTATGGCCCTCAACGACCTGATGCACTGGGCCGACCAAAAATATAAGCCCGATGAAGAAATACGCGCCGATTTTCCCCAACTTCAAAAGGAGTTTGCAGCCGGTCAATTCCCACCGGAAGCACTGGGTAAATTGCAGGCGAAGCTTGAGCATGTAGGCGATAAACCCCTGATCGTGCGTTCCTCCAGCCTGTTAGAAGACAACTTCGGAACCTCGTTCGCCGGAAAATACGATAGCTACTTCTGCCCAAACCAGGGTATGCCAGAGGAAAACTTGCTCGATCTCACACAAGCTATCCAAAAAATTTATGCCAGCGCCCTGAACCCAGATGCCCTGCTCTACCGGCATGCTAAAGGTCTACTGGATTACGACGAACGCATGGCGCTCTTGATCCAGGTAGTTCAGGGTGAGAAATTCGACCGCTACTTCCTGCCTCATGCAGCCGGGGTAGCGTTCAGTCGCAACCTGTACCGTTGGTCGCCCCAAATTCGCCGTGACGACGGGTTTGTACGGCTGGTCTGGGGATTGGGGACACGCGCCGTTGACCGGGTCGGCAGCGACTACCCACGTCTGGTCGCCCTCAGCCATCCGCTTCTGCACCCAGAGTCTACCGCTAAAGAAACCCGCTATTATTCCCAGCGCTACGTTGATCTGATCGACTTGCAAGATAACGCCTTCAAATCAATTCCCGTCGATGAAATATTGACCGGGCGCTATCCTATCCTGCGCTATATAGCCCAGGTGGATCGAGGCGGATTCCTGGCACCCATGCGAATCATGCTCCAGAATGGGAATGTGGACGATTTAGTAATTACGTTCGACGGATTACTGCGCCGTACTCCACTTGCAAACCGTTTAACCAGAATGTTAACGACACTCGAAGAGAACTACCATTCCCCCGTAGACACGGAATTTACTATCCACATAAAAAACCCATCCGAACCACAACCTGAAATAAATATTTCGCTGCTGCAGTGCCGGCCTCAGAGCCATCTTCAAGAGAGCGAGGCCCATCTTCCTCTTAATTTGCCAAAAAATGACATCATTTTCTCCACACATCGCCTGGCTCCCCAGGGGAGGGTGAGCGGTATCCGTTACGTTATCTTCATATCTCCAGAAGCCTATTTCTCCCTGCCAACGCTTGCAGCGCGCGGCAAACTAGGGCGGCTGATCGGTCGTTTGAATGCTGCCCTGGAGGGTGAAACCTTCATATGCATCGGACCTGGGCGCTGGGGAACGAATAATCCAGACTTGGGTGTACACATTGGTTACGCCGATATCTATAACACACGTGCTCTGGTGGAGATAACAGGCTCGGGGATCGGACCCGCCCCTGAGGCTTCATTCGGCACACATTTCTTCCAGGATCTGGTCGAGTCGAACATCTACCCACTGGCTGTTTACCTGGACGATGAGGATGCAATATTTAACAAGAATTTCTTTTACAAAACTCCCAACCGGTCGGGAGACTTCCTTCCAGACGATGGAGGGCTGGAAAAATGTTTGCGCCTGATAGAAGTATCCGCTTTCCGCTTAGACCACCATTTGGAGCTGGTTATGGATAACGATCAGGGGCGCGCTACAGCTTTCCTGGAGCATGATTAATGGAGGTACAAATGACCAAAAAATTCGTTGCCGTAGCCGGCAATATTGGGGTGGGCAAATCCACACTGGTGACGGTGCTCTCAGAGCGGCTGGAATGGCAGCCTTTTTATGAACCAGAAGCTGAAAACCCCTACTTGGAAGATTTCTATAAAGATATGCACACCTGGGCGTTCCATTCACAGATTTACTTCCTGACTCGTCGTCTGCGCGCCCACCGCAACCTGCTCGATTTCCCGACCTCGGCAATCCAGGACAGAACAGTTTACGAGGATGCCGAAATATTTGCATGCAACCTATACCGTCAAGGTCATATCGGAGAACGTGATTATGAGGCATATCGAGAGCTGTACACGGTTTTGAGCGAGTTCCTACCTCCTCCAGACCTTGTAATTTACCTGCGCGCCTCGGTGGCGACCCTATACGAGCGCATTAAATCGCGCCGGCGCGGCTATGAACTTCAGATCGCGCTCGAATATCTGGAACAGCTTAACGAATTATACGAGAACTGGATTGCCAATTTCAACCTGTGCCCCGTTTTAACGGTACCTGCTGATGACTTGAATTACGTTTCAAATCCCAGCCACATCAAATTGATCGAACGTAAAGTCCTTGATAAACTAATGGGAAAAGATGAGGTGGTCTTCACGGCGGATGAAGTGGGGTTGGGTTAGGTGATGATTTTACCTAGAAGCGGCAGGTTGTTCGGTTTATTATTCGTCACGAGCCTATTTATCGGCAGCTGCGCGGCGAAAGTGGGGGGTAATCCCTCGACGTCACCTCTTGCTGCAGTTTCACCAACGGGGACATACCCGGCTTCCGTGACCCCTACCGAATTGACTCCAACCTATACCCAAACTCCATCTTCCTCCCCCTCTCCTATTTCTACACCCATCCCTTCAAGCACCCCGACAGAAATCAGTACTGCTACTGAGACTCCTCTTCCCGCGGGGCAGTACACGATCACCGTCCACAACCCTTACCAATGGGATGCACACATATTTGTCGATAACCTGTATTTAATGACAATCAGACCGGACGAATCCGATTCCTACGAAGGCTTTCAAGCTGGCAGCCACACCTTCCATTACTGCCAGGCTAAGCAAATGCTGATCTGCACGCCTCCGGTATCGATCAACATCAACGCGGATACTGAACTGGAAATGGGGGAGCTCGCTGCTAGCCAGCCAACCCCCACAAACATAGCAACGGTTGTTGTTCCATCACCCAGTGTTCCAACACTTGGTTTTGTCTTTCAAACCACTAATACGATCAAAGTAAATAACCTCTACCCGTGGCGAATTTATATCTTTCTGGATGATGAGCTATTCCTTTCCATACCGGCCAAGAGGTATCTCACGTTCAGAGGTTTACTGTCAGGCAAGTACACCTTCGTCCACTGCCATGATAAGAAAATGAAATATTGTTTTACAACCCGCGAGATAATAATTGAGGGGGATACAGAATGGTACGTCAGCCCGTGAGGATTTGCTCCCCACAATATTGGCAGTAGCTGGCATCTGTGGCGCTGGAGCGTCCACACTGCGGGCAGGCGAGCATATCGGCGGGAGGTTGCAGTTGGCGTTGCTTTGTGCGAACCAGGCGGGGTCGCGGCAGACCAAGCCGCGGGAGACCCGGCCGAGGCAGGCGCAGACGAGGCAAACGGAGTAATCTTAATCGCGGTAGGCCCAGCCGTGGCAGACGAGGCATCCTCTGCATTAGATTTCTGCCTAACTCCTTGCCACGAGTTAGCGCTCTAGAATACAGAGCTCGGATCTGCTTTCTCGATAAGTGGCGTCCGGTCAGGTACCACTGCAGGACGACCTGCCCGACCACATATGTGCCGGCATAAGTGATGCTGATCTTGGGCAGGATGCCCCACAGCGGCACCAGACTCACCAGGCTGCGCGCTAACTGCCTCCACATGAAGCCGCTACCGAGGACTCCGCCAAATTCGGCCATATAGTCCTGCCAGCGGGTTGAAAAACCCAACGCCAAGCCGAGCTTATAAACCAGAAACGCCTGGTTCTTGCTCAACACGAACATATCCGTCACGGTAAGCGGAATATTCAGTATCGGGATGATCTCAGCTATTCCGGTGCTGAACGAGTATGCGGTGTTAGTTAAGCAGGTGTCGTTGATCAAATGATGCGCGACCGGAACTCGAAAGAGCGGGAAATAACGTCCCAATGCCAGATGTTTACCGGGCAACAGGTCGATCATGGCTGAGGCGAACTGACCCGTCAGAAACTTGATGTCAAGGATCGAACCGTCCACCACGCGCCGGCTCTTCCAATTAACCCAGGTTTTGATCACCAGAGCAGTGTCATCATCTTCAAACCTGTTGATGCAAACCAGGAGAGGCTTGTTAGCACCCGCCCATACGCGGGACAGCTCCGCTTCGCGCGTAAAATCCGTCTTGCGGGAATCCACCAACAGCACGACCAGGTCGGTTCTGGATGCCTGATCGGCCTCTCTAAGGTCAAGAATCTGGACAGGAGCCTCCGTCGCCATATCCGCGTGCACGGGGTCCTGGCGCATCATGCCGGCTAACGTATGGCGACCGGTGCCCGGTATGCCAATAATCGTCAGCCGCACCCCGCTCAAGGCCTCATGCCGCAGAGGCTGCAGATCGATTTCCTTGACGTTATCCCATATATTTGTCAGAGCTGACAAACTTGCCATGCGATGACCTTACCAGTTTCCGCCCATAGAGCGCGCCAGACCAGCCTGGGGAACTGTCTCTTCTTGTGGTCGAATCTTGCGCACTGCCAGCAGCAGTAGTACACTCATTGTCAACCCCGCGAGCGAAAAAAGCGCCGTAGGACTATTGATGACTGTCATTATCAATAGTCCTACTAATACAATGACGAAGATTGGGTGGACAGGTCACGGTCAATGAACTAAAAAAGTTTGTAACCGTGCATTTTATGCTGAACAGCAGACCTAATAACAGCAATTCTCTTTCCACAGCCTAATTCATTTCTGATCAGTCAATATTGACTACGATAGTCAAAGATTCTAGTTACCAGAACACCTTCTGTCAAGAGTATAATCTACCCATCAGGGCAACAATTCCTGTCACTTTTATAGTAAGTTATCAGGTCCGTATCGGAGATAGCATACTTGAAGAGATCCGTCCCACTCCATCGTCGCGCTGTTTTTCAAGCGCTGTTTGTCACCTTCCTGTGGTCAACCTCCTGGATATTGATAAAAATTGGGCTGATTGATATCCCCGCCCTGACTTTTGCTGGTCTGAGATACGTGTTGGCTTTCCTCTTCCTGCTGCCCCTGACACTTCGTTCAGCTCAACGAACCATAATTGCAAATCTTTCCGCCAGGCAATGGGGACTGCTTGCAGCCCTGGGAATATTATTCTATTCTATCGTGCAGGGAGCGCAGTTTATTGGTCTGACATACCTGCCCGCCGCCACTGTCAGCCTGATATTGAACTTCACTTCCCTGGTGGTCGCCCTGATGGGCATGGCCTGGCTGTCAGAACGACCCGGACGGATAGGTTGGATGGGCATCATGCTTTCAGTTCTCGGCGGGATCGTGTTTTTCTATCCCGTCGATTTCCCAGGCGCACAAGCAGCAGCTATTTTGGTCGTCGTGATTGGCATGATCGCCAATGCTGGCTCAGGAGTGCTGGGACGCTATATCAACCGCTACGAGAACATTCCGCCTCTGCTGGTGACAACCATCAGTATGGGGATGGGTGGAAGCATCCTACTGTTGGCGGGGGGCGTTATCCAGGGAATTCCGGAACTCGGCTTAATGCACTGGGGGATTATACTTTGGCTGGCAGTGGTCAACACCGCCTTCGCGTTCACTCTCTGGAACCACACCCTGCGTACTCTACCAGCGATGGAATCCAGCATTATTAACGGCACAATGCTGATTCAAATCGCGCTTCTCGCCTGGTTGTTCCTGGGAGAGAACCTGACCACT
>CBFDCK010000133.1:0-8517 GCA_965603285.1 uncultured bacterium | reverse complement strand
CCAACGCCTGAACAATGTAAAAAGCCGCTGCCTGGAAAGCCTCCAATAGAATATCAACGGCGCGTCATGAATGAGCAGTATCGCGGAGGAGAATGTACGCCGCGGCAGCGGCTAGTCTACATAGAGTGTTGGTGCAAATTCCGTGCCAGCTGCAAGCGTTTGGATACAACTTTTGCGGTGGAATGTGCGTCCTCAAAGTCTTTGGGACAAAACATGCATCTAGCTAAGAGAATCTCTCCAGCCTTTACATAATATGATTATAACGGACCGGCTGCAAGTTTTGACAGCGCCTGTGCCGCATTGTCTTCCGCTCGATTTCCACCCTTTTTTCTCACAGACCTGAAACGGTACAGATGGGTTAAACAGTTCTGCGGGTGACGATACGTTGAATCAGAAGGATGAGCGCTGGCCAGAAGAGGATCAGTAGCCAGAATATCACACGGATGGGATCCACACCAAAATTATCGTACCAGTAATCAGATTGTGGCATTCTGTAGTACATACGCCAATCCCAGGTCAAGTAGCTGATCGCCATGGGCACTATGCTGGCGATGAAGCTAACCAAAATTGATAATACACGACCGATCAAGTTTGAACTTCGTAAGAAAAACCAGACGCCTGCGGTGACTATGATGGTTGTGACTGCCATCAACAATAGCAAGTATGGATGATGGTTTTCATCGTAAATCAGTGATACGAAAGCCCCAAAGGTATACATCACTAATGTCAAACGCGTCCAGTCGTTCCAGATATCATGGAAGAAATTTTTGATGGGAGTGAGCGAACGCGTCCACAGTAAGGCGATCAAGACCGTGATACCAAATAGAATCCAGATGCGATATCCCCAGTCGAATCCATAGGCTCTCATATTTGTCCACCACCAGGCAAATACCAGCGACCAACCAAGATAGCTGTAACTCCACAAAGGGAACCCTCGTATCCAGCCGATCAAAAATCCTGATAATGCCAGAATGAAAAATGCCAGGTCGGCATAAGTCCATCGGAAACCATAGATGGGATCAACCTTGCCAAACATGCTGACAATCCCAAAAGCCAGGAAGGGTAACACCCCGATCAAAGCCTGCCATCGAGTTGATGGTGATATGTGTTCATTTTGTGTGGACATATTTCCTCCTCGAAACCATTGGGCTGTGTACGTCCTCAGAATTTTTCAGACAATACTTACATTTTACTAAGAGCGTCTTCCCAGCCTTTTCATAATATGATTATAACGGACCGGCTGCAAGTTTTGACAGCGCCTTTGCTGCATTGTCTTCCGCTCGATTTCCACCCTATTTTGTCTCACAAGCCTGAAACGGTACAAGCAAGGTATTACCAATATCCACCTGCAGGAGGCAAGATACCAGGGAGGAATATCAAAGCACTCCCACCCACTTCTGTTTTAAAAGGAATGTGATCAGTTATCAATCTTTAATTTATTAGATTGTGACATTGTATTTTAGTACTAAAGGCATCGAATTTCTGATAAACGCTATCTGAGGTCAATGTTCAATTCCTAATTCTGATAGCCTGCTGTGATTGTCATTAATTAAGGGCAGGAGATGGATCAAGCATCAAGGCCGGAGCCAACGCCATAGTATCTTCAGACACAGCAGAGCCGCATTCAAATGGTTCATCCCAATGTCCATCCAGGAAATTCCAATCCACGCGATCATTATGTACATCATGCAGAATAGCGTCTAACTCCTGAAATGACCATTCACGCAGATGCCACCTGTTCTTTGGCCTGCCATCAGGTCTTGTATGCTCCGGACGGCGGTTGGGCGTGGATACAAAAACGACACGACTTGAGACACGAATCATCTCCTTTAGAAATGCCCCGTAATCCGGTACGTGCTCCAACACATCAACACAAGTCACTACATCGAAGCTGTTGTCTTCGTAGGGAATAAGCCGTCCATCATAATGTTTGACCGCCACGATCTGTGGAACATCTTCGACCAATTTCTCTGCACGAGATACCGCTCGCCGGTCAATATCTATTCCAATTAATTGTTCCGCTCTCTCAGCCATCTTCACCATTCCATACCCAAGACCAAACCCAACATCCAGAACACGGTTATCCGGCTGTATGTATTTATCTATCGCCAACCGGTAGGCTGCTACCTGTACGGGAACTTCTTGAGGATCATCAAGGGTACTATAAAGACCAGGAAACCGACCTTGGAATATTCCAGCTAAAAATCTACGTACTTTTTTATCAAATAACGACAGCATGTTTCTAGCAGCCCCTGGGAGAATGGCTTTATGGAATCGTTCAATGGCAAGATGAGGGATGAGTTTCTGGTAAGAGAGATATTCAATTCTGTGAGTGGCACAAATATTGGGGGCAGGTCACATCACCCGCTCTAACATTTAGATATGTTTTTGTCTTCATCTTTTATGGCAAAAGTATAGTATTTCATTAGCAAAAAGACCCATCCTAGTAATTTGAACTTCATCTACTAATTCATTGGCCTTAAATTCCTGTACAGAAAAACCATTTTCTTTTAATCTGTCAACAAAATCGGGTCCATATCGTCGGAGATGGTCAAATTGTCCAAATTCTCTTTCTCGTTCCACTGGGCTTTTTATTGAAGGATTTTCATATGTGATGCTGCTGGTAATTGGTACCATCACGACAGCCCAACCATCTGGTTTCAATACACGTGACATCTCTCTAATGGCTTTCTGGTCGTCTTCAACATGTTCCAAGACATGACAACAAAGAATCACATCAAAGGTATTGGAAGGATACTTTATGTTGCAGATATCTAACTTAACCATTGCATTTTTATCGTAAAGATCGCCGCTGATATACTCAAGATTCTGTATATTCTTTAAAGACTGACTAACTGAAAGCTGGGGAGCGATATGAAGAAGTTTTTTTGGTAATCCATTATCAAGGTCTGTATAATGTTTCATGAACAGCCAAACAAATCTATGGCGTTTAAGAGAAAGACATATTGGGCAAAATAGATGATAATCTCGACGAAGCTTTAAAAACAAATTCAATCGGTTTTCACATAATGGACAATAGTATTGTTTTCCTTGAAACAAGCGTGCTCGGAAAGTAACTGGCAAATTGAAGAGAACTGCTGCAACAATGAAATGAATTGTTCTACGCAGTCTATCTGTTGAATAAAGGATTGCTTTAACTCTATCCATTAAGTATTTACTTTGTCATACCAGAATACTGACCTGCCCCCAATATTAGTACCAACCACTATGTTAGACCAAGTCGAGAAATTTGTGAAGGTCTGGGGATATAAGTCTGCGGAACTGGGTGGCTATACCCAAGAGAACTATGTGGTCTCACTGTGTTGTAATGCTTTCTCCACATCTCAATCAGCACCTGAGTCTCCTTTAGAGAATAGAAGAGCTCTCTTGCTAACAGTTCATCGCGCATCTTTCCGTTGAAGGATTCAATATACCCATTTTCCCAGGGTTACACACTTAATCTACATTATCGTCCTTTGTGCTTTATAGATCTTGGAATTAATAGGAAAAACCGCAGCCCCCACGTTCTACGGTTCCAGTCAGGCAGAGGGTCTTGGATTCAGTCAAAGAACCTCCGGATTATGAGTTCCAATCCTAAAATGTATATAATTCAGCGGAAAACCTGTTTAATAAGCTAACCCGATGGTCTACATTTCACAATGAACCGAAGATATTAGAATTGAATTTAATGATCCTTCATAAAGGAAGATTTACCTCCGAATCCGTGAAGTTCACAGAGGTTTTTTATTGTTTACCAAAATGAACTCAGAACTTTCTATGGGAATAATATACCCGGGGGAATTTATTCGATAAGAAGGAAAAGATATTTAGAAGAGCCATTATGAGCAATCAAAAACCAGAAAAAATCGCCCGGGAGATAAGCCCGATAGAAAAAAACCTGTTTGGAGTAACCGTAAACGAAATTCCCAAACTGATCCCCGGTGTGATCGTAGTCTCTCTACTAGCCTGGTTCAGCATCTGGCTTAGCAAATATATTGGCGTTAAACTGCTGGGATTTGACAAAACCCCTGTCTCACCGGTGATGCTGGCAATCCTGCTGGGCTTAATTATCAGCGCCCTGGTACCAATGCCGAAGTCGCTGAAACCCGGATTATCATTTGCGGTTACAAAGATTTTACGATTGGGTATTATTTTATTGGGTATACGCTTAACCATTTTTGATGTTTTCAGACTAGGAGCATATGGAATCCCGATTGTGCTAATTTGCATCATCGCGGCCTTGTTCATCACCACCCGCATCACAAAATGGCTGAAGTTACCAGAACATTTCAACCACGATATGATTTATCTTCCAGGAATGGATTCCTTCTGCTTTTAAGGTAATAATGAAAGGACTCTCGTTGTGATATCATTGGTTTTTTATCCCTCTTAATTGGATACAAACACTTCATGAGGAAAAGTATGATGCATGTAAAGGAGTTTAAGGACCAGGATTGGATAATACCAACCATGATGGTGTGGATGACGATCGGCGCAGCTTGTAGGCGCATTGAGGTTGGTTTCAAGGGGGCAGATGCGGAGATTGGAGTACAATTTCTATAAGTCGTAATCCAAGCTTAACAAGCCGCTTAACAAGCCGCTTAACAAGCCGCATAATAAGCCGACTAATAGGCCGCCTATTAGTCCACTTTTTAGTGAATACATCAAACTGGAACACGATAGTTTAAACCAAAATTAAAAAAAGTAAATCCTACACATCAATTTCATGATGACCGAAAAACGATAGAGAGGCAGGATTGTATGCATCAAAAGAAAGCAAATCCCGGGAAAACTGAAAACCCCAATGAAATCCGGAAAGCGGATCAACAAATCCAGGATTTTAAAGCCCAGGCTGCCATAGCCGAAGCCCAGGGAGATTGGCAGACTGCTGCAAAATACTATTCAGATGGTTTGGAGCAGCGGGCGGTCGAATTAGCTTTGATCAACAGAGTGCAAGAAGGCTTATCCTCCAATTATGAAATGCAAGCCATTTACGATCTTGTTGGCGATAAACTCCGGGATACCTTCAACGCCCAGGTGGTGATGATTTCTCAATACGATCCCCAAACCAATAAGATTTACCATCATTATGCGATAGAAAGCGGACAACACCTCTATCTCTCAGACTGGCTTCCGATCGACGCTTCAAGGTCCAAGGTTGTTCGCACGAAAAAACCTGTGATGATAAACCAGGATGAAATTAATGCTCTCGTTGATACCAAAAAGATGAAGGTTGTGCCGGGAACAGTACTGCCGAAAACCTGGCTGGGAGTTCCCTTGCTGGTAGGGGATGAAGCCCGGGGGATTGTAAGCTTACAAAACCTGGATATAGAGAACGCTTTTTCCACCTCAGATATCAACCTTTTGACAACATTAACCAACAGCATGAGCCAATCGCTGGAAAACGCTCGTTTGTTCGATGAAACCCAACGATTGCTCAATCAGATGGAAAGAGAAATGGGGTTAGCCCGTCAGGCTCAAAAGAGCATTCTCCCCATGGATTCGCCAATACAACCCGGCTATGATATTGGGTCATTTATCATGCCCGCCCGGGCTGTTGGGGGAGACTTCTATGATTTCATCCCTTTGGATGATCAGCGTCTTTGTATTGTGATAGGAGATGTTTCAGATAAAGCCCTGCCGGCTGCCCTATTTATGGCGGTGACCTTAAGTCTGGTACGTGCGGAAATTGGACGGACTGTCGACCAGCGTCAGATATTAGAAAACATCAACAAGTTCCTTTTGAGGATGAGCGCAAAGATGTTTGTTACGCTTTTGTACTGCATCCTGGATTTCAAAACAGGCAGATTGAAATATTCAAGAGCTGGTCACATGCCGCCGATTGTGATCGATCAAGATGGAGTATTCATGGATATTCCAGTAGAAGAAGGACAACCACTTGGGGTGATTGATGATTTGCGTATCGACCAGCAGCAGTTAACCATACCCGAAGGTGGTTTGGCGCTGCTGTTCAGTGATGGACTGCACGAAGTTTTCAACTCACAAGGCGTTATGTTTGGATTGGATCGCATTAAGAGTGAACTGCTAGCCCACCGTCATGAAAACGCAGAAACGATCTGCAAAAAACTTTGGCTTGCTGTTGAAAACCATAGTGGTGCAATTCCCCACCAGGATGATTTCACAACCGTGGTTATAAAGCGAGGTTAATTTCGCCGGAACTGGTGACCGATCATGGCATAACGCGACGGCGGATAAGCCAACAGCTTCGTACTCGGCTTAACTGGGGCATAACCGGCTTGCCGACTATGCAATCCGATGCGTTTTTATAATAGCCAAACTCTGCAATTTTCGCGCCGTTTACCAGAGCCGAAGACGAGTCCGATTAATGCGAGATTGGACAGCGCGCTGTCCAGCAACAATCCTCATAGAGTAGAAATCACGTGGGGCTCTATCTTCTCTAATTGTCGAGCTTCCGACTGTTGGGCGCGATACAGATCCCAACGCAACTGTAAATTCATCCAATATCCCGGCGAAGTGCCAAAGTACCTTGCCAAACGCAATGCTGTACTTGGGGTAACTCCCCTTTTCCCATTCACAAGTTCATTAATGCGCTGATATGGCACTCGGATACAATTTGCTAGTTCGCGCTGAGTAATCCCCATTGGCACAAGGAACTCTTCTCGCAGTATTTCACCGGGATGAGTTGGCACGCGATTTATAGGAACTCTAACCATTTTTTCTATACCTTTGCGCTCAGTGATAATCTACAATCTCTACATCTCTTGGCCCTGTTTCCGTCAAAACTTCTTTCCATAATATTTGTAGGCATAGGTTTCGAGCTGTCTTCGAGTTGACACCGTTGAAAATATCCTCCGTCGCCGGATTTTTGAATGACCGGACCATGCATACATAATATCAATGAACTCGTGCTATATCAAACCAAAACTTTCAAGGAGAAACCCTAACGTTTTGCACAATCGCCTCCCAATGGGAGCCTCACCTGCTTAGCGATACCGGAAAGGTTTACTCATGAATAGAAAGATGGCTGTCAAAGCGCACCCTAACAATCCGAACGAAGCGAGGTCAGGTGCAGCAATTGTTTACTGAACTTTTACACCATTGAATGTGGAAACATACCACTCAAGTGGAAGCCTCACTTAGTGAGCGAATTCCTTCCAAGAAATTCAAAAGGGTTTCACGAAATTCCTTCCCGTGTTTTGTACGGAATAACTCTGTGCCGTGACCCGAGCCTGAAAAGGTTTTGAATATCTTGGGTTCTGGAGCGCTCTCGTACAGGCGGGTCATGACGGGAGTTCTATCAGCGGTTTTGTCGTTCTCCGAAACGATGAAGAGTTTGGGCATATCGGGGCTTACGAAATCAGCCAGGTTTTGCTTGTCTGGATTGCCGGATCCTGTGCCGGAAATGATGACAAGGCCAGCCAGTTCTTCGTCAAATGCTATGCTGACGCAGCCACGTCCACCCATACTGGCACCCATACAGACAATGCGCTGGAATCCCTGTTCACGTAAGAAGCCAATTGCGGCCCCAATATCCCTGCTGAGAACATCTCCCGAACCGCCACAGTCTGATTGACCATAGCAGCGAAAATCTAAGGTAAGTGCTGTAAATCCTCTGCTAGCAATCTGTTTGGCGAATGGTATCCAGTTTTGTTGATCGTTTTCCCCCGCCATATGAGTCAGCACAACTGCGGTATCTCCTTCGCTAAGGAATAGAGTGCCAGCCAGTTTGATATCATCCTCTGTGGTAAGGCTTACAATCTCAGTGCTGTATTCGACGGTTGGTGGTGTCGTGGTGGGTGTAACTGTTGGCAAAGGTATTAGCGTTGGGGGTTCGGACGTTGCCGTAACTGTTGGCAAAGGTGTTGGCGTTGGGGGTTCGGGCGTCGCCGTAACTGTCGCTATTTTTTCATCGTCCCGTGTCACTTTAACGGTTTGGGTTACTTTAACGACGGTCGTTATTTCAACGGTTTCGACGACTGGTGTCGTGTTGTCACACGCCGTTAAAAAACCAAAAACAAGCATAAAGGCATACACTATCAATCGTCTTTGGTGGTTAACTTTCACGGAACACCTCCTTTTACCGCTCGAACTTCAAAAGTATATCAGATTGTGCAACATCTATTCTGTAAATTTAGTCGGCAGTTGTGGCAAGATTTGTGTGTAAATTTGCTCCTTCGCATTCGGGATAAGATCTGCTCAAAAACCGTGAGCGGCTCACAAAAAACGTGAGCATAGGGATTGCCACGTCGCTGCGCTCCTACTAAGAAACTTCACCTAGTGTCATCGCGAGGAGCGTTCTGTGCGACGAAGCGATCTCCCTTAGTGATGAGATTGGGCATGCAAAGGACGCATGCTTGTCGCTACGCTACGTTCGCAGCAACAAGAAATAGAGTTTCTTTCTGTTTGAGCCCCGTTTTTGAGGGGTGGGTTTACTCGCAATGACGAAATTAGGGATTGGGCATGCAAAGAACGCATACTTCGGCATGCAAAGAACGCATACTTAAAACGGATGCTTTGGCATCAAAAAATATTGAT
>CBFDCK010000132.1:0-8868 GCA_965603285.1 uncultured bacterium | reverse complement strand
AAAAAAATAGGATAATTCTAGAAAAGGAATTAAATAATATAAACAATGCCAACCGCTGAAATCATCACAATTGGAACTGAGATCCTGCTCGGCGAAATCGTCGACACTAACGCACGATTTATCGCCCGCCAACTACGCGATGCAGGTATCGATCTATACCGCAAGACAACAGTCGGAGATAACGCTAACCGCATAGCCACCGCAATCCAGCAAGCAATGGAAAGCTCGGACATTATTATCACAACCGGGGGGCTTGGACCAACTATTGACGATCCAACCCGAGAAGCGGTCGCGCTGGCTCTCGAAACAGAAACGGAATACCGACCAGAGCTGTGGGAACAGATAAAAGCCCGTTTTGAACGCTTTGGAAGGATACCTACAGGAAACAATAAGCGCCAGGCTTACGTTCCTATTGGAGCAATTGCTGTCGAGAATCCAGTAGGTACCGCACCAGCATTTATTTCCGAACGGGATATGTGTTCAATCATCGCTTTGCCAGGTGTGCCGCGCGAAATGGAATATCTGTTAATGAACACAGTATTGCCGTATCTCAAAGAGCGTTACTCCTTCACAGGGATTATAAAAGCCCGCATCATCCACACTGCTGGCATCGGCGAATCGCAAATTGATGAAATGATCACTGATTTAGAGACGCTCCACAATCCGACGGTAGGCCTGGCAGCTCACTCGGGACAAGTCGATGTAAGAATTACTGCAAAAGCTGACACAGAACCTGAAGCCGATGTTTTGATCAAAGAGATCGAAATACAATTGCGCCGCCGGCTGGGTGATTGGATATACGGTGCAGACGAAGAAACACTTGAAAAAGCCGCTCTTCAAAAACTTCAAAAGAAGGGATGGCGGTTAACTGTCGTCGAAGCTGGTCTTGGAGGTGAATTGATCCGCCGTTTGGCGTCTGGATCGGAAGACTCTGCCCCCATCTTTAACAACATTTTTTTAGGAGGCGAAGTTCTTGCGGACGCTCCTGACAGCGACGATTTGATGTCTTTTGTGTCTGCTTATCACCAGACACACAAAGCCGAAGTATGTCTGGGCGTAGCAATTCAACATGGGCGCGAAAAACAAAACGTCCACATGGTACTCATAACACCTGAAGGAGCACAAAAGTTTTCGCGCCCATATGGCGGTCCACCAAGAGACACACCAAGATGGGCACTCCACCACAGCCTCGATGTAATCCGGAATTTGTAATCCATTCGTTATCTAATTTATAACAAGGGGATTCACATGACCACAAAAGTAGACTATCTTTTCACAAACGCAATCGTTTTAACGATGGACGAGGAACTGAACCAATATGAACCCGGTGCGGTTGCAGTAAAAGCGGATAGTATCCTTGAAGCCGGACCCGAATCTCAAATAAAAAACAAATACTCGGGCACAGAGACCATTGACTGCTGTGGAAAGGTTCTCATGCCGGGTCTGATCAACGCTCACACGCATGTGCCGATGACGCTACTACGCGGGCTGGCTGATGACTTACGCCTGGACGTGTGGCTGCTGGGTTATATGATGCCGGTCGAGCGCGAGTATGTATCTCCGGACTTCGTACGTCTGGGCACCCAGATCGCCTGTCTTGAATTAATTCGATCCGGAGTGACATGCTTTGCCGATATGTATTACTTTGAGGAGCACGTCGCCCAAGCGACCGCTGAAATCGGTCTGAGAGCAGTTTGTTCTCAAACGGTCCTTAAATTTCCTGCCCCTGATGCTGATTTCTATGAAGAGTCCCTGGCGCTTGGACGCGATTTCATCGAGCGCTGGAAAGACCACGAACTGATCGTACCATCCGTTGCACCGCATGCACCCTACACCTGCACCGAAGAAATTCTACACGCCGCAGCCGAGCTAGCAGTCGAGTTCGACGTACCGCTTCTTACCCACTTTGCTGAAACCGCTCTGGAGGTAGAGAAAAGCCGGGATGAGCACGGTATGCCAGTGATCCCCTATGCGAAAAAGCAGAATCTTTTCGACGCAAAAGTCCTAGCAGCTCACTGCGTGCATATCGACGAAGGGGAAATACACACCCTAGTCCATCACAACGTTGGGGTAGCACATAATCCGACTTCAAACCTCAAACTTGCTTCAGGGTATGCACCAGTCAGCAAAATGATTGAAGCTGGTCTGAATGTCGGCATTGGAACAGATGGAACCGCGTCCAATAACGACTTAGATATGTTTGAAGAAATTCGCCTGGCAGCTTTCCTGGCAAAGAGCGTCAGCGGTGACCCGACCTCGCTGCCCGCGCACACTGCGCTGGAGATGGCAACTCGTACCGGCGCCAAAGCCCTGCATATAGGTGACATAACCGGATCATTGGAACCCGGGAAACGGGCAGATATAATCCTGATAGATATATCACGTTTACACAACTCACCCCGATTTCACCGCGATCCGGGATCGATTTACGCCCAATTAGTATATGCGACGAAATCAAGCGATGTGAGCGACGTCATGGTGAACGGCAAATGGCTGATGCGTGAGCGTGATTTGGGTACATGGGATGAGAAGGATTTACTCACTCAAGCCGAAGATTATGCCCACCGTATTGACTCCTTCCTGGTACAACGCGAGCAATCCATTCTCTCTAAGCTGGTCGCAATTGGCGGCGCTCTGCAGGAAGAAAGCTTCGAAGTGCAGGCAAAAGCCCGCATATCGGATGACACAAAGGTGATCGAGGCGATCCAATCACCAGAGATTGAAATCTTATATCCCCGGCACTATCACGAGTATGACACTTATTTCCTCTTTGAGGATCCGCAGCAGGGCACTCTACGCTACCGGGAAGATGAGTTTATCGATAAGGATGGACAGGTGAGCAACATTCGCTACCGGTTGACCCTAATTGGTCCAGTGCGTGAGCACCAGTTCCCGAGCGATGTACTGCTCTCCCGCAGCCGATTCCTGGCACCTGCCCATCATAGTCTGCGTTTTTATCGCGAGTATTTTAATCCTAGCGGGGAAGTCTTTATCGAGAAGGATCGCTGCCGCTGGCGAGTGTTATTCCAAGGTACTGAGTTTTATGTAAATCTGGATAGACTGGACCAACCCGAACTAGGATACTTCCTGGAAGTAAAAAGCCGCACCTGGAGCCGGCGTGACGCCGAACACAAAGCACAGACGGCGACGAGATTAGTCGAGTTCCTGGGCGCCTCCCCAGAAGAGCGGGTAACAAAGGATTATATCGAGTTGGTTGGTTTAGGGGAGTTGAACAATGGAAAAACCTGACCTAACGAGAGCGCTAGACCAGGTTTCGCTTATTTCATAAAAACGCTATACAATCACAACCGAATCGTCTGCGCCGAACTCATTGGGTGTGTATTGATCAGCAGACCAATCATTTTCCCAGCGTTCCCCGTCCAGTAAATAACGGAAACGATATGAACTGCCAGGTTTTAGTGAAATTGTGGTAGAGTAACTGCCGTTCTTCCTGCGCTTCATCCTTTGCGTATTGGTATCCCAATCATTAAATTCACCGCACAGTGCTGCAGTCTTGGCATTCACTTCAGCAGGCAGTTCAAATGTCACCCTGCAAGAACGACCGGTCTTGGTATATGATTTATTCATCAGATTTATCTCCTTTTACTATAATTGGGCTTGGGCGACAAAAAAAACAAATCAGCATCAAGCCCCACCAAATAAGTGTATTGTGGCAAGGAATTTCGCCGACCACATTTGAGCCACAAAGGTGAAACCAGCTAACTCACCTAACATGGAAGCGGAATATTACCACAAAAGGATATGACATCTATCTTCATTCATTTATATTTAATATTTCTGTTGTCCATTAAAATGTGCGCCGTACCTTTTAGGTGAATCCCACTTCTGCAAGCCTTCGGTTTCATTAGATTAGCAAAACATCGCTCATGTTATACTGCCCTCTATGACTGCGCCCCTACAATTCGCCGTTTCACTCGCCCAGCAAGCAGGAGATCTTTTACTCGATTTCTTCCGGCATTCAGATCTAAAAACCAACCTTAAACCAGATCATTCCATAGTCACGGAGGCAGACCTGGCGGCTGATGAATTGATCTCCAAAGCTATACAAGAGCAATACCCGGGAGATATGCTTTTGAGTGAAGAAACACGAACCCGGTATCCAAATGGAATAAATCTACGCCACTCCCCGATATGGATCATCGATCCACTTGATGGCACCACAAATTTCAGCCTGGGTCTGCATTTTTGGGGAATTTCGATCGCCAGGCTGGTAGAAGGTCGTCCAGAGACTGCCGTCCTCTATTTTCCAATACTCGAAGAACTCTACACTGCAGAACGCGGCTGCGGCGCGTCTCTAAATAACGAACCAATCCATATCCAGCCTCCCAGGGTAGAATACCCGCTGCCCTTTTTCGCATGCTGCTCGCGTACATTCCGGCAGTACAATGTCGAAGTTCCATACAAGGTCCGGATTTTGGGTTCCGCATCCTATACATTCTGTGCAGTGGCGCGCGGCATTGCGGTCTTAGGTTTCGAGGCCACTCCTAAAATCTGGGACATCGCTGGTGCCTGGCTGCTTGTTGAAGAAGCCGGTGGTACCATCGAAACCTTGCACGGCAGCGAGCCATTCCCATTAGAAACAACCATGGACTATGCCGGGATGGATTTCCCAACCGTGGCAGCCGCTACGCCCCAATTAGCAGCCAAAGCCAGAGAACAAATTCACCCCAGAAGTCCTCCGCAGGCTCAAGCCAAGCCTAATGACATACCATCTGATTCAATGTAACTGAGTACTAGACATACACCCCAACCTTGGGTAATATCTATACTTGTATACCTTTTAATTGATTTTTAAATTTCTTAAAAAATCATCCCAATAAAGGAGTCAAAAATGAAGTATCGTTTTCTTGGAAAATCAGGATTACAAGTGTCAGCCCTCTCCCTTGGGGCATGGGTTACTTATGGAGACCAGGTGGGAGAAGAAGTGGCATACGAATGTATGACCGCTGCATACGATGCTGGTGTCAATTTCTTCGATAACGCCGAAGTATACGCCAACGGAAATGCTGAAATCGTTATGGGAAATGTGATCAAGAAAACCGGCTGGAAACGCTCTGACCTGGTAATTTCGACCAAGATTTTTTGGGGCGGCGATGGACCAAACGACAGCGGTCTATCAAGAAAGCATATCATAGAGGGCGTGAACGCAGCTCTAAAACGCCTTCAAATGGATTATGTTGATCTGGTTTTTTGCCACAGACCTGATTTATATACTCCAATTGAAGAAACCGTTTGGGCGATGAATCAAGTCATCCAGCAAGGCAAAGCTTTCTACTGGGGCACAAGTGAATGGTCGGCCCAACAGATTATGAGAGCATATGGAATAGCCCGGCGTGAAAACCATATCCCCCCATTAATGGAACAACCGGAGTACAACATGTTCCACCGCGAACGGGTCGAGAAAGAATACGCCCACCTTTATGAAGAGATTGGTCTAGGAACAACAATATGGAGTCCATTGGCCAGCGGCTTACTGACCGGCAAATACAACGCTGGGTTACCAGAGGGAACACGCGCTACGCTCGAAGGATATGAATGGTTGCGTAAGCGCTTTGAAGACGAAGAAGCACAGCGCAGGATCGAAAAAGTACGGCTAATGATGCCTATTGCTGAGGAATTAGATTGTACTATGGCTCAACTTGCGATTGGATGGTGTTTGAAAAATCCGAATGTCAGTACAGTAATCACTGGCGCGTCAAATCAAAAGCAGGTTATCGAAAACATGAAAGCTCTGGATCTTGTGGAGAAAATAACCGATGATGTTATGGAAAAGATTGATGAGATCTTAGAAAATAAGCCAGAGAAAGAGGCCGATTGGCGTTCCCCTTGATTCCGTTTTATATTGGTCATGTTAACGAAACTGGGAGGTATATTTGACTGACATCATCCAGCGATTGTTCCACCGTCATAACCCAGAGGACAAAGAAACACCCATGAACCCGGACAACCGTGAAGGTAATAAAAAGACCCCAACACCGGAATCCGACCGAGCCGGAGTACCGCAATTAATCCCTGGTATCGGCTTCTCCATTGGGAAAAAGCGAGAACATAACGAAGACGCTCTTTTTACCTTTTCAGCAAATCTAGAAAGCGGGAATACCCAGATCAACATGGGTCTTTATATCGTTGCCGACGGGATGGGCGGGCATGAACACGGTGAACTCGCCAGTGAAAATGCGGTGCGGGTTATGGCTAGTAAAATCATCCAAAAGCTGCCTGCGTTCATTTCTAATAATGACCTGGCAATCTCACTTGATTCAATCCAAGAGATGATGAAAGAAAGCACATTGGACGCCCATAATGAGGTTTTGAAAAATGTTCCTGGAGGAGGCACAACACTTACTGCCGTCCTAGTGCTGGGCGATCAAATAACGATCTCACATATAGGTGACAGCCGGGCTTATGCCATCACATCTGAGGGTAAGATGAAGATGCTGACGCACGATCACAGCCTTGTGATGAGATTGATCGAATTAGGAAGAATTACCCCTGAAGAAGCTGCAGTCCATCCACAAAGGAATGTGTTATATCGCGCCCTGGGTCAGGCGGATTCCATAGAGCTCGATATCATCACCTATACTTTGCCGGTTTCCAGCTATTTGCTTATATGCTCGGACGGACTTTGGGGAGTGGTTAGCGATGATGAAATTTCCGAAATCATTACAACCTCACCCAGCCCAACCTTTGCATGCCAGCGTATGATTGAAGCAGCAAACACCGCCGGTGGACCTGATAATATTACAGCCTTACTAATTCAGATGCCTGATAACGTACCGGCAACAAAAGTTGTATTCGACCAAGAAAATCAAAAAGAGATATCGCATATAATTGAAAACACCACCATTAATGGGACAAACAAAAGGATAGTACAGCCCTCCTTTTCCGCTGCAGATAATTTGAAAGATACAGGTAATAAGCCTTAATTTATTTCAATTATTGACTTCAGAAATAAAGACTGTCTTAAATTCTGGACACAGATTACTACACGAAACATCTGGAGATTTATTATGGTTGATGACAGTTTTAAAAATCGGACGATATTAGTTGTGGATGATGAGGAACGTATGGTGCGATTCATCCGCCTTAACCTGGAACATGATGGCTTCCGAGTCAACGAAGCCTACAACGGCACAGAAGCGATCAATCAAGTGCGCAGCAACCTGCCAGATCTGGTACTACTTGACATCATGCTGCCCGACATCGATGGCTATGAAGTGCTGAGGATTATCCGCGAGGTCAGCTCTGTACCGGTCATTATGTTGACTGCCAAGGGGGAAGAAGACGATCGGGTTCGTGGTCTCGAACTGGGCGCAGATGATTACGTAACGAAACCTTTCAGCCCGCGCGAGCTTGTCAGCAGGGTACGTGCAGTATTGAGGAGGACTGAGTCCAGCGGAACCAGCACCCACGGGCTGATTGAAGTGGATGATCGCCTGAAGCTGGATTTCGATCGACGCGAGATATGGGTAGACGGGGAGCTGGTAAAACTGCGACCGACTGAGTATCGACTGTTGTATCACCTGGTACAAAATGCCGGTTGGGTGATCACACACGATCAACTGCTGTCGAGAGTTTGGGGTTATGAATATCGCGATGAGCCACATTACGTGCGTCTTTATATCAATTACTTGCGCAAAAAATTAGAGCAAGATCCTGCCAATCCGGAATATATACAGACTGAACGAGGGGTCGGCTATCGCTTTGTCGATTTTCGCCGCCAAAAAGCCGAAGATAAAAATTCGGCGCTTCCATGAATTACAAGAAAGAATATTCAACCTGGGTTGAGATAGACTTAATCGCCATTGAGGAGAATGTTCGCCAGGTTCGCCAGTTAACGGGGGTTAGTGTAATGGCTGTCGTTAAAGCGAACGGCTACGGGCACGGAGCGGTACCTTCCGCACAGGCAGCCCTCCGGGGAGGAGCCTCCTGGTTCGGCGTTGCCAGGATTGGCGAAGCCCTTGAGCTGAGAAACGCCGGACTGGACAACAAGATATTACTGCTTGGATATACTCCACCAGAGCGAATGGGTGACGCAATCTCAAACGGGATTTCGATTACAGTCTGGAATTCTGAGCAGGTCGAATTAGCTTCACAGGCGGCAAAAAGGGTTGGAACGGAAGCCTTACTGCACCTAAAAGTGGATACAGGTATGAGCCGTTTAGGAGTCCAACCCGAAAAGGCTGGGGGGCTGGCGCTAGAAATTGAAGAAAAACCTTGGGTCGCTTTTGAGGGTTTATTCACCCACTATGCTTGCGCAGATGAATTGGATAAGACGCCTACAGAAGATCAAGAAGCACAGTTTCGAAGTGTTTTGGATAATTTAAAGGGGCTCAAACTCCGTCCACCATGGCTGCACGCCTCCAACTCGGCTGCTAGTTTCACTCACCCCAGCGCTTATTTTGACATGGTGCGATTGGGAATCGCGATGTACGGCTTGCATCCTTCTATGGATTGCCCCACGCCAGGTAGTATTCGCCCAGCGCTGACATGGAAATCCGTCTTGAGCCAGGCAAAAACACTACCGGCAGGTCGGGGCATCAGTTATGGCCATGAATACACAACGGAAACCAGTGAACGTATCGGGACAATACCACTTGGATACGCTGATGGATTTCGACGGACGAAAGACAATTGGGTACTCATTGGAGACCACCGGGTGCCAGTTATCGGCAGGGTTTGCATGGACCAGATTATGGTGCAACTGGATGAAGTACCTACCGCCAGGGCGGGCGATGAAGTGGTAATTATTGGTTCACAAGGCGATGAAAGCATTTCGGCTGAAGAATTAGCACTGCGATGGGGCACCATCAATTATGAAGTAGTATGCGGCATCAGCCCCCGTGTGCA
>CBFDCK010000131.1:0-8963 GCA_965603285.1 uncultured bacterium | reverse complement strand
TTCCACGGGTGAGCCTTCAGAATCGCCATAAACCAAACCTGAGGTATGGGTCAACAAATCCTGTATCGTTACCTCTCGCTCCAGTTCGGCCAGCTCGAGACCCGATTCAGTCGCGCTCACAAAGACTTGAACATCTTTGAACCCCGGGATAAACCTTGAAACAGGATCTTTCAGTTGAAAATCCCCACCCTCGTACAGCATCATCACAGCTGCGCTGGTGATGGGTTTCGTCATGGAGTAGATTCGGAATATGGTGTCATGTTGCATAGGTTTGTTTGCTTGGATGTCCATCATTCCGAAACATTCATTATTAAAGACTTTGCCACGACGAGCTATCATGGTAATCAAGCCAGCGAGCTTTCCCTCGTCGACGTATGACTGCATGGCTTCACGAAGACGATTCAACCGTGTGGATGAAACTCCCAATTCTTCAGGTGCAATAGTGTTCACCAGTTTCCTCCTCCTGAACTAGTATCGAGTGAGCCGCCTAACGCCCGCAAATCAGGCGATTGCGGGCTTGCGATGCGCCTAATAATTGACAGAATTTTTAATGCCGAACCAACTTTCAATAAAAGCCATGATTGGCAATTCGCCTGCATTTGCTTTGTTGGGCGGCAGTACTCTCGGAACTTGACACGCTGCTTCCATTGCAGCCTATCTCTCACAGCGATTCGAGGAAATCCATCACCGCTCGCAGAAGCGGAGCCACCTGCCAGGCGCCCAACCCCAAATCGTGACATGCCCCCTCCAACTGCACATGCAGCCCATCGGATAGCAGGGACAAAGCATATTCAGCATCACTGTCTGAAACAACCCCTCCCTGCGATGGGTCTCCCTGCAACAGAAGCACCGGACAGGTCACACGCTGCAAGGCTGAGTCGAGGTCTACATTCCGCACGTACTCATCCAGACGCCCTTCGGCGTGATATTGCGCTACATCCGGATCAACCTGGCTCAGAGTCTTTGCCCAGCCTCGAAGGTGAGCCGCATCTGTGCCTGGCAGGTCGCCATACCGCATCGGCGCGTCTTGACCGGGCGCCGATACTGGCAAATCCGCCAGCTTAGAAGCCAACTCTGGCACCGAAAGCCCTGAACCAGCTAAACCTCGCATGGTATACCACAGCGCTATCCTCTCCTCACTGCCTTCAATCGCTAAGAAACGCTCCATACACAAAGGTGGGTCACCCAGAATGAGCGCCTGCACCTTATCCATAAGTTCCGCGGCAACCATGAGTGTAATCCACCCACCCAATGAGTGACCAAATAGAATCACACCTTCTGCAAGCTGACTCTCAAGAAACGCCATGATGTCAGCAACATAGTGTTCAGGGCGGTACTGACCCGGCACACGCCCAGACTTGCCATGCCCCCGCAAATCTAACGCATAAATATGCCACCTCATCTCGAGGCTCGGGATAATGGGCAGGAAATGCTGCCAACGGTCACCTCCTCCGTGGAGCAGCACGAGTGGAGGCCCAGATGGCGGCCCCTCAGCGAAGTTGATCATCACCCCGTCCGCATTGAATGTACTTTCCTTGAGCATCTCCGTTCCCTTCATCACCCTTTCATCAAACCGCAGTCAATTGCCATGTTCTGCTGCCACCCAACTCCGCGGTCCACCAACGCCCCGGAGGGACGTCCGTGTGCAACCGCTGGTTAGTTGCTCTGGTATTCCATAGTTATATCTGTTCTGCGAGCAAGCTCGCTTGTGTATTTCCTACCGAGTGAATCAGCGTGCTCTCGAATCCAGTCCGTCAACCTTATGGTGCCTGCAGGAGGAGAATTTACGTAAAGAAGGTCTGCCATCAATCCTATGATTTCTTCACGGGTAATCATGACGTCACCAACAAACTTACCGAGAACCCAGCCGACAAGAAATCCAATTGGCGGTGAAACTGATATGATGGGTCTTTTCTTTCCGATAATCTCACCAATAACTTTGACCAATTCTCTGTACGTAAATGTTTCTAGACCGATGGCATCAATAGTAATATTGTCTCGCTTGGCACTTTGCTCTACGGCAATGGCAGCCATGTCGTCAACATAGATTGGTTGCAAACGGTACTCGCCGCTTCCGAACACACCAAATACAGAAAGGCGCCGCAACGCCCAGGCAATATTGTTGATCAGTATATCTTCTTTGCCAAACAAGACCGATGGGCGAAGAATCGCGTGTGATATACCGGAGTCTGCAAGCGCTCGTTCGAGTCTCGCCTTTCCGTTGAAATACTCCAACGGCGAATCCTATGATGGATTTGTAATACTTACGTGGACGATTCTCTCGACATTGGCCTTTTTGGCCGCCTCAAACAACCACTCAGTGTTTCTGACCGCGTCAGCATGTTGGAACATCTTGTGATTGAATCGAACCCAATATGTATTGTAAAGCACGGATACACCTTGAAGTGATTGTGTAAGTTTTTCTGGCTTGTCAAAGTTGAAAGGGTATGGTTTGACCCGACCTGCGAAGGGATTCGCCCGATCAGGAGAATTGGTCAGGGTGATGACTTCGTGACCACGATCAAGCAGACGCTTGGTGATGTACTTTCCTGAGTATCCGAAAGCACCCGTCACAGCATGCAAAGTCTTTTTCATATCTGTCTGCATTTATCGATCTAGATGAGCGGCTGGCTACCCATCTCGAAGCTCAACTTATCAGAATCACTCACGGGCGGCCAATCCGCTCCATCAAGTTGTTATATCAGTCCTTGCTCAGAAAGCCTCTCAAGAACAAACGCGAGCCGCTCTTGAGGCGACAATACTGGCACCCTTAAAATGCTATAGCCCAAGGTATAGTAATCGCGGGTGAGCCACTCATCGTGAAGACCTGCAAAAGCGTTATCTTCGTTCCTAATGCCATTCTGCTGAAAAGGGAGTCGGTCGAGTATAAATTCGGAAGCATAACGATGGTGGGCATTAGATATACTCCTTCATTTCTCGACGCATTGCCTGCCAGGCAATTTTCACATCTTCTTGGGTTGTTCTCCAATTGGTAATAGACACTCGAATTGCCGGAACGTCATTATATACTGTTGGGGTTAAAAACACATCCCCTTTCTCTTTTAGGCTGTTCAAATATTCTTTGACTACTTCAAGTGATACTGGATCCGCCTCCGTTGCAAAGGTGAAACAAATTCCGTTTAAGCGTACAGGGGCTAATAATTTTAAGGCATCTGAGGCATCTATCTGTGCCCCCAGCCATTGCGCCAATTGACAATTTCGTTCTACAATTTCGGCATAACCTTGTTTTCCATACGCTATGATTGAAAACCAACTCGGTATAGCTCGTAAACGGCGAGAGTTTTCAGGTGTCAAGTGTACAAAATTGCTGCTGCTAATTTCCTGTCCCAGATAAACGGCCGTATTTTGAAAGACTTCAGCCTGTAATTCATGGTGGCGGGTGAACTGCATTGCTGAATCATAGGGCACATTCAGCCATTTATGGGCATCAATTGTGATGGAATCGGCCACTCCCATACCATCTACTAATGAGCGATATTTCGGCGAGCAGGCTGCAAATCCACCAAAAGCAGCATCAACGTGCAACCAGAATTTATATCGTGTCTTTAGCTCTGCTAGTAAGACAAGATCGTCAAAATCTACTGTATTTACTGTTCCAGCATTGGCTACCACAATACAAGGTTGACCATTTTGATCTTGAAGAAGGTTTTCCAAAATCGCCAAATCTATCGCTTCGCGATCACGCAAACATGGCACTTTTGTTAACGCCTCGCGACCCATGCTAAGCATGGACAACGCTTTGTATATGCTGGAATGAGGCGTTCCGCTGAACACGTTTATTGGCTCTGCACCCCATAAGCCCTTTTGAGCAAAATCAATTCCAGTTTGATGACCAATCCATTGACGGGCTAAAGCCAACCCGACAAAGTTCGACATTGTCGCCCCCGTAACAAATGAGCCGGTATAAATATCAGGTAGCCCAAACAACTGGCGCAGCAACGATATAGTATCTAACTCTATCTGGGGTGCGATTGACTCATCCGATCCCAAATTATTTTGATCATATACACTTACCAGCCAATCACCTGCCAATGCTGCTGGTGTAACGCCACCCGTTACAAAACCAAAATACCGTGGGCCGGCACTGCCGCTTATCCATGAAGTATATCGCTCTTTGAAAAACCCCAAAGTTTCAAGTGCGCCAATACCTTCACCGGAAATACTAAGTGGATCAATAGTTGTTGGCAATACCGCGCCAACCGGCAGCGTATCTAACTCTGACAAGAAACGATTCGCTTCAACGACTACCTTATTCAGGAGCTTATCTATTTGGACCTGATCTTCTGACAGAAATTTGTGCATTTATCCATTTACCTTATTGGTTTCATTTCGCAGTCATCAAATAAACGGGCTGTCGTTACGCATCAGCGGCGGGGCTTGTCCGCGTCCGTTGCATGCGATTGTTATACGTTGCTGAATGCAGAATGGTATTTCACCCTGCCAGTTTTTCCACTCAGAGCCCCCAGTTGCAGCTCCATTGCCATAAACACCTCCTCTGGCACCTCGTATTCAGAGTCAATACCGAATCGGGAAGAAGGCGAGAAGCCAAAGCGAGGGTAATACTCTGGGTGTCCCAGTACAACAACTGCAGCAAAGCCCAGTTGCTTGCACTGCTTAATTCCCGCTCGAACAAGCGCCGAGCCGATACCTTTCCGCTGGTGCTCCGGCGCTACCGCCATGGGAGCGAGCCCCATCACCTTGAGGTCAGGATACCCCAACAGAGTAACCGTCGAAAACATGATGTGACCGACAACCTCACCTTTGTCCTCAGCGACGAGCGAAACAACCGGCTGAGCTTGTTCTAGTAGAGCGCCAACAAGATTGGCCTCAGATGGCGTTTCAAAGGCTGATGCATTGACGGCATACACGGCATCCCGGTCATTTTCTTGCTCAGCTCGAATTAGCATATTACCTCTCGAAACGGATAATTGGGCGGCTTATCCGCCGCCAGTCGGAGACCGTTTGCGAGCCCGAAGGCTGGTCGGCTTCATGCGCTTGTTTGGGCACCCTCATCTCCCACAAAGTCCTATTTGCCAGGACGGCAATCATGATTCAAATGCCCAAAGTTTCATTGGCGCCTGCGCTTCAACCGCAACGCTTCATTCAAATGGACTAGATTATGCCGCGTGGCTGGCATTAGCAGTAAACCTGCTATGTTACGCCTGCTCCAATAATTGGCAATGGCTCTCGCCTCTTCAACCACTACCTCTTCATCCATCACTTGTTGCACACGGATGGAGTCAACCTGCTGTTTCAACTCCTGCGGTTCAAGCTGCTGGACTATCTCACGGGTCCTGCGACCAACAGTCATACGATAGGCTCTCAACGCCCCAATTTCAATCGTAGCGCCGAGCGTGGCCATATCTTCCTCATCCATTTCATTGCCCGTATCACGGACTGTTATCTTCATCAGCTCGAGCCAGTTACCCCGATGCAGGATTTGTGAGCTGCCGGCTACCAGCAGATTCATCGTTACGTCTTCGATTCGGGCTATGTGCCAGATACACCAGGCGATCGAATGTTCACAATTCTGTGGGATGCGTCGTATCTGCTCCTCAGTCATATCGTTCAACACATCATCTTCAAATGACCAGATCTTGCCCTGAGCCATATTGACTGAGTGGAGCATGGCGTGTTGGGTCAAAAACAGTTGGATGGCTCTATCGTGTTGTTCAAAGCTCATCATTACTTGACGCAATTCGGTTTGCTGTTTATTCAAGAGTTTTCGATAAGATTCCATTCTCTTCATCCAATTCCGATCTTTTTCTACACATCACGCCTTCTTTAAGCGTACTAGTGAGTGTTTCAACCGCTCGGCGTTTTCAACCCGCGACATCCTTTGCTCATGCCCGACCGCCAAAAATCGCGCCGCTTACATCTCGGCACAGCCGAGTAGCCTGCAAACAGGTTCAGCTGCCTCGCTCCAATAATCTAATTCTAAATAAGTCAATACATACCTTTCGAATTCCTGGGCAGTAATCTTACATGTTTCAGGTGAGCATAAACCCTTTCATCATCATTATGAGGATAATCAAAACCAAAATACTCTGCAACATTAAGTGATGTTATCCTGAAAAGATTGCACATTTTGAAAAGAGCTTCCCAGGTATTATCGTAACTGGCATCGGAGTATGTTTTTTGAAGCATATTCCATAACTCTGGCTCAAGGTGTTGTTTGAAGTATTTACCATATATACCCGGGTTTCGTAAAAACTGGGTCTTCACTCCAATATGCCATATCAACATTTTCATGAGTTGTTCTCTCAAGATCTGGTCAAACATGTATTTGGCATATGTGACTTCTTCTCTCCACAACCCCTTGGCAACGTAGGTGCAAACCCACCAGAATTCGTTACAGCAATCAGCATATTCTTTGGATGTTGGAGGTTCAGGAAGATAGTCGTCCTCGTTTGAAGGTTCAAACGGCTCTATGATCCCATCTTTGTCAAGGAGTAAAAGGCTCAGACTGTCTTTTCCAAGCTCATTGAGCTTTGCTATGGGGAAAAAAGTTAGATCGATTCGATTGCCATCTGTAAACTGCATGAGATATGCAAAACCATCGTCATCGCTCGGTGGTGGATCCAGCATCTCATCGGGCATTTGCATGATCATGAGCTCGCCGAACCGTTTGATCCAATTTGGATCGTGTTTAAAAGACGAAACATCAGTAACAATATAGACAATATCAAAATCCTGGAAGATGTCACGAGCAGCATTGGGGTTAGCGCGTGAACCGCTCATGATTACCGCTCGTATTCGATCATCATTCCGAGCGGTATTTACAATCAGTTCGTACATTTCTTGTTCGCTACGCATGATTCTCATAATGTGGCAACTAACGAGATAATAAGCCGCACGCGATCCGGCAAGACTTGACTATTCCATTATAGTCAATTCTTTGCATTTTTCGCGCTGCACAACCCCCGATCGAAGTTAGGTCAGCTCAAACTGAGGTTAGGGTCGTTATTATTCATCCTCAATTATTCTTGGCAAAACTTTAGCTCCTCCAATCATCCAGTCAAGAGGAATCACTGCTTTAAAATCAGCAAAGCTTTTACCAATCGATTCATAGTATGCTATCATATCGGCTTCCATCTCCATTATTTCGGCATTTTCCAACTTATTTAGCGTATTGTATCCACCGCCACTGAGATGCATAATCGTCTTTCCACGCACATATGCCAGACGTGAAATGTCAGCTCGATGAGCAAGCTCAAGAAGATAAGTTTCATCTATTCCTGTTTCAGTGGAAAACATCTTCCTGCCCGTTTTAGACCGAAAGGTTTCTAGCACATCAAGGTTCGACCTGACCCCTCGATTTTTAAAGATTTCCAGATACGTCGTATTGGTATGAGGCATTGTATCTACCAGTTCTTTTATTGGAATTTTAAAGGGTAATACCCAACGGAAAAGAAAATCCAATACCAGTATCAATGCTTCAAAACAAAAGCCTGTCTCTTGAAGGAATTTCTCACAATTTGATTTTGTATTAACTCTTCCCACTAAATCTTGATAGTTGCGTATGCCCAGTAAACTCAGATCCTTGAAGTGTTTCTTGATTTCACCAATAAAATCAGCTTCTCTATCATTTTGCAGATAGCCTTGTCGAATTTTCTCTGAATAAATTCCGGCCTCTGTCATATCGTGAGCATAGTACTCTTGAACGAAATTAAATTCGAGAACATCTAGTATTTTCGCGATTAGTTTTTCATATTGCCACAATGTCTTTTTCTTGACCTGGTCCCAATCAATTTCCATTTAATTGCACTCTCTAGAACTTGCTTTTGCTATTTTTTAACCACCTAACGTAGGTATCACGCGCCGGTCGTTTTTGACACTGGAGTTGCTTTGCTCATAACATACCGCCAAAAATCGCGCCGCTTACCCACATAAGAAGCCCGGTCGCCTGCAACCAGGATTGGGCGACGAAATATACCCAAGAATACGCATAATTACTACATACCAGTAACCGCGCGTTGAATAAAGGCCAATGCAGCCATTATTAAAAACAGGATAACCGCCGAAACTATCCATGCACGATTTGCCGCATATGCCACCACCCCAAGCAATCCACCTGTAGCAGCGAAAAACAATGTTACATAACTGATAACCATCCAACTTACTTGGCGGAATTCGATATTCAATAAGTAATCTAAAAACAACTCTACCATTAAAAATATAAGCATAAGAATTATTTGGACATAGTAAAGTACTGACCGTTCAAGCTGTGGAGCTTTCAATAATAAATAGACAAAAGGTATAACGGAGAAAAATTGGGCGGAAGCTAGCAAGTGCCCATACTGAGGCATTCCAAGAAGCCTAAAAATGAACAAAAGTATATACAAGATATAGATTGCAACAGTTACAATAGCGCCAAGTAGATTCGTCTTTTCTAACATGTTGAAATCTTCCAAATTCATTGTGATTATATTATAAGCATTTATCGTCGCCTAACTGCGACAGGATCACTTGCGGCTAAGAAGCGCCAGCGGAATGGCCGTCAAGTACATCTACTTGATCTGCATTATTCCGTTCAAGTAGTACCTTCATAGGGACGCAGTCAACCTCGCCCCCATTTCTAAATCTATGCTTGCACTTCTGTCCAGGCTGAAATCCGGCATCAATATAGAAGTCCCTGGCATTGAGAGAAGATATGCAATGTACTTCATGAAGACCTGCCGCCCTGGCTACGCGCAGCATTTCATCGAGGATCAGGGTTCCTATACGTTTGCGAGCGTATTCTGGCCTGACATACAGCTGGAGGATCTCTCCAGTCGTAATGTCCAGTGTACCAAATCCCACTGGCATAGATCTGTTCTGGGCTACGATGACGTGTCTTTCAGATATGTGTCCTTCGTAGCGCGCTTGGGTTCTTCCTCCTGACCAGGCATCAACTTCTGCTTCCGAGTAGTGGCTCTTCCCCAATTCCCGGATTGACGAGA
>CBFDCK010000130.1:0-9166 GCA_965603285.1 uncultured bacterium | reverse complement strand
CTCTTGCCTGCACCAGTTGGACCGCAGATACCGATCGCCTGACCAGGTTCGGCGACGAAGGTGTTGCCACGCAGGATCTTGCGCCCGGGCACGTAACTGAAGTCGACATCCTCAAACTGTATGTGACCACCTTTAAACTCGAATTCACTGGCGTCTGGTGCATCTTTGACGGTGGGATGTTCATCTATGATGGCGAAGACCCGCCGTCCCCCGGCGGCTGCGTTCAAGGTGGTGCTGGTCAGGTTGGCGATCTCGGATAGCGGTTTGGTCAGCAGCGCCGCGTATCCAGCAAAAGCGATCACTGTGCCCAGGTCCGTTTCACCCCCCACAACCATAAGCGCGCCAACCACCATGACAAGTACTATTTGAATGAGGGATAAAGCCTGCGTCAGAGGATACTGTAAAAGCGAGGTGAAGAAAGCTTTGCTGCCCACCTCGTACAGACTATCGGCCAGGGCATCATTTTTTCCGTCAGCCCAGTCCTGCTGACGTTTACTGATGATGACCTTGTGCCCCGACAGGGACTCTTCCTGAAAGCCGCTCAGTGAACCCAATTCTTCCTGCAGCTTGGCGAAGGCGGGTGTTGAGATACGTTCGATCACATTGGTTAAGATCAATATCACTGGAACGATCAACAGCGCCACGATTGTCAGTCGCCAGTCGATGAGCAGCATCGCCAGAAAAGTCAGCAGGATCTGAATGGAAGCCCGGATGATCGGGGAAACAGCCTGCTCGTAGAACAGGGAGACCACCTCGGTGTCGTTGGTTATGCGACTCATCAACTCACCGATTGGTTGGCGGTCGAAGAAGGTCAGGGATAGGGTCTGCATATGTGAAAAAAGACGCGTTTGCAGTTTTTGCAGTCCTCTGGTCGCCAGGTCTGCGAATAGGCGCTCGGCGAAAAAGCTCATTACCAGGTAAATTACCCCAGCGATAGCTGCAAAGGTAACCCAGCTTTGCAGCGCTGCGGTTGTGCCATTCGGGTCGCTGATCACATTGATCGCCTGACCAGTCAGGAAAGGTATCGCAACCAAACCGATCAGGGCAATCACCCTGACGATAAGAGCCAGAATGAATTTGGAGCGCTTATCCTCACCAGCCATGTAATCAAATAAACGGGCGATAATTTTACCAGTATCGTCTGGTTTATCGATGGCTTTTACGGATTGCTCGTTTATAGAATCTGTCGATTTCTTTTCTAAAGTTGCTGTGGTCATTTCTCCACCTCCACGTCCAAACCAGCGGTGATGCCACTGCCGAGCTGTGATTCATAAATCTCCTGATATAGAGGACTGCTTTCGAGTAGTTCCTCATGGTTGCCCATGGCAACGATTTCACCGTTCTCTAACAGTACGATCTTATCCAGGTCGATCACGGCGCTGATGCGCTGGGCTACGTACAAGGTGGTGATATTGTCTGTGAATTCTGGGATAGCCCCTTGAACGCGCCCTTCAGTTGAGGCATCCAGAGCGCTGGTGCTGTCGTCCAGGATAAGCACCTTGGGTTTGGTAGTTAGGGCTCTTGTTATGGACAGGCGTTGGCGCTGCCCGCCGGAGAAGTTTGCCCCACGCTGAGCCACTGACGCTTCCCACTTTTGGGGAATGTTGGTGACAAAGCCGTACGAGTCGGCAGCTTTGGCTGCATCGATCATCACATCGTCTTCCGCCTGGGGTGCTCCAAACTTTAAGTTGAAACGCAGGTCCCCCTGGAAGAGCACGGCTTCTTGCAGGGCGATCCCCACTACCTGGCGCAGGTTATCCTGGGGGACATCGCGCACATCAACACCGTCGATGGTGATGCGCCCCTCAGTGACGTCATAAAAACGGGGTATCAGGTTCACCAGGGCGGACTTGCCGGCGCCCGTGGCTCCCAAAAAGCCGATCTGCTCGCCTGGTTCGATGGTCAGGTTGATGTTCTTCAAAACTGGGGGGTCAAGTTCGCCGTCCGGCCGCCGGAATGCAAAGGAAACATTATCAAAGACGACCTGCCCCCCTATGGTTTCTGTATCAGGTGGCATCGCATCTTCTTTGTCCTGTACAACCGGTTCCTCATCGTACACCTCAAAGATGCGCTTAGCGGATGCGTCGCCGCGCAGCATGAATGGGAACACGATGGCAAGCATGGCTAACGGCGCCACTATCAGGGAAAGATACTGTGTAAAGGTGACCAGTTCGCCGACATTTAAGCCGGTACCGCTCAATACCTGCTGCCCGCCCACCCACAGTGAGAGGACGATGCCCAGTTGAGTGATCCCGGTCAGCATGGGCGCCAGAAAGGCGACCCTGACAGCTGCGGTATATGCGGGATGTCGCAGGGCGTCAGCGCGTTGGTCGAAGCGTTCGACCTCGTAATCTTCACGCACAAAGGCCTTCACCACCCGTACACCGGCCAGGTTTTCCTGCATGGTGTTGTTCATATCGTCGAGCCGCTGCTGGCGCTCGTCATATGCTTTGAAGACCTGGGGGATCAATAACGCCATCACACCCAGCACGATGACGGTCACCAATATCAGCACCCAGATCATTGAGGGTGTGTTGATAATGGTCAGTATGTAGGTAATCAGCAGCATAAATGGCGCGTATAGCAGGAGCAAGGTCATGTACAGCAGCGCATTCTGGATGTTGACCACGTCGGCGTTCAGGCGCACCAGCATATCGCCAGTCCTGAAGCGGTCGAAGTTGCCAAACGAGAACGTCTGTATCTTGCGGTATAGATAGGAGCGGACATAGTAACCCGTCCCCTGGGAGAAGAAGACCGCCAGGTAAGCTGTTCCGCTCAGGCATAAACCTGAGACCAGCGCCAGAACGAACATCCGAAAACCGGTCCTTAGAATCGCTTCAACATTACCGGCTTCGATGCCTTCATTGATCAACTGCTGGTTGAGCGAAGCCACGCCGATGATCGCAGTTGCAGATATCAACACCAGCACCTGCGAGATCACCAACCTGGCTCGATATTTCTTGTACAAGCCAAATGTACGGCTTAATGATTTGAGCATTATTTTAAGTGCCTCCTATTAATTGGTCTTGCTAAGAGAGTTTAAATCGGTTTTTTACTGAATAAACTCTAATTATACACTGCAAAATTGCAGTTAAAATGCGACCATTATGGGATAATGCCCTATGGAAAACTTCTTTGGGCATCTCAAAGAAGAAGCCTTTCGCAGGACCAACAACCCAACTTTCAAACAGGCTCAACTAATCATCGACGATTATTATCATCACCTATTATGTTTACTATTAAAACCATAAAAGGATACTATTGAAAACGAAACAGACACCCAATAAAGTAAGGTGTCTATCCGGATGATCTAGGGGGGCTTTCTTATTATATGTCTTTCTTTTTGGGTGCAGTTCCAATTTTAAAACGGTTCTTTTGATTGAAGGGACATAGAGGGGATAAAATCCCATTCACTCCTAAAAAATTTTTCCTAACGGGTCAACCACTCTGCCAAACGATTCTTTATTCGCTTAGTTCTCCCTGGATTTATCTTACCTAATGCACCAAGAAGGATATCTCCTTCAACGACCGCAAGTCGGCCAATTCGAATAACACTAGCCACTTTTAAAACCACATTCGGCAAAATCGGGATCATTTTCTCGTATGACTTCATCGAAATCTGATAAATAATGGCGTTTGTGAAGAAATCATGCAAATTAGCCAGTCATCATACTCTCCAGGCATTTTCCCAAGTAGCAGAGCGGGGCGTAGTTTGCCTTCCACCAGATCAGTTTGAGGAAACCGATACAAGACAATCTGTCCGGCCTCTTTCATTAGAACAACACCTTCACGTCAGAAGTAGTGTATTTGGGAGTGACTTCATTTTCCATTCCTCTCATTGCACCAGCGAGCGATAAATCTGACCAAGCTAACTCTTCTACCCGGCTTTGTTCGCTTTCCTCTTTTTTGAAAAGAAACTGTGCGAAGTCCAAAACCGCCGTTTGAGAAGATGTAGGAAGTCGTTTAACATATCCCTGGATCTTGTCAGCAATTGTCATTAGAGACTCCTTCTGGCCAAAATAACAGCGTTACTCTCTATTCTACACCAGTTTTTTATTAAATTATTCAAATGGGCTATTGACCAAATCATCTAATTTTCCCATTAATAGGGAAGACAACCATCAGTGAGGGGATTGGGTCACGAATATAGTTTTTTCGTCTATATATTCCCAAACTCAACCTGGGAACATGCTCAGAATGGCGACTTAGTATTATGTCAAATGTGAATGTTATGTTTGTCGCTCAGTAGCATTAGCTACTTAACAGTTTGAGAATGTCATTAGGAGGGTTCTACCCAACTAAGAAGTCCAACTGGTTCAAGGCTTTTCAACACTTAACGGGAGATTGCCACGTTTCTGCGCTCCTAATGACACTTCTTGGGAGAACGGATGCGGCATGCAAAGAACGAATGCTTAAAACGGATGCTTGTCGCTACGCTCCCTACTAATGACATGATTTGTCATTTTCCATTTGAGCCCCGTTTTTTCGGGGTGGGTTTACTCGCAATGACGCTCGTTTTTTCCCGGGCGTGGAGCCCGGGCAGCTAAGACCGGAGATTGCTTCACTGCGCTCGCAATGACAGATTAACCTATGATGTTTGACAGAGCACTACCCATAAGTCAACGATAGATTGTGCGCGGGGGTGTGCACCCCCCCTTTTTTTTCGACCCTCTCTTAGAATCTTACAAGTTATGGATATACCGCGGGGACAAAATTGAACTCGGAGAAATCAGGTTGCTGGTAATCTCCGGCGTCCTGGCGGGGAGGCAGTTCCAGGGTCTCAGGAGTCAGGTCTTCGTAGGGGATCTGGCTGAGCAGGTGTGATATGACGTTCAGACGCGCATGCCGTTTGATATTCGCATCGACGATATACCAGGGCGCGTACTCAGTGCTGGTGTGCAGCAACATGACATCGCGCGCCTTTGAGTAATCCACCCACCTGGATTGTGCCTCCAGGTCCATCGGGCTCAGCTTCCATCGGCGACGGGGGTCGTGCAGGCGCTGCTCGAAGCGGACCTCCTACGTTTCATCTCGAATGTGCATCCAATACTTGATCAACGTCATTCCTGAGCGGACCAATGCCAGCTCAAATCCGTTGACCGTGCTCATGAACTCGGTATATTGCTCATCAGTGCAGAACCCCATTACCCGTTCTACCCCAGCCCGGTTGTACCAGCTGCGGTCGAAGAGCACCATCTCACCTGCCGATGGTAAATGCGGGATGTAGCGCTGGAAGTACCATTGCGTCTTTTCCTTCTCAGTCGGGGTTGGTAAGGCCACGACCCGGGCAACTCGGGGGCTGAGCCGGTAGGTGATGCGTTTGATGACCCCACCTTTGCCGGCCGAATCGCGCCCCTCAAAAATGACCGCTACCTTTAACCCCTTTTGTTTGATCCATCCCTGGAGCTTGACCAGCTCGATCTCAAGTTTGGCAAGTTCTTGCTCGTAGGCTTTTCGTTTCATCTTCTTTGGTTTTTTGTCTTTTTTTGTCATCATGATATCCTTAGAACAAGATATTCACGTTAAAAGTAGTGTATTTGGGCGTGTCTTCATTTTCCATCCCTCTCATCCCACCAGCGAGCGATAAGTCTGATCAAGCTAACTCTTCATCCCGGCTATGTTCGCTTTCCGCTTTTTTAAAATGAAACTGGGCAAAGTCAAAAACCGCTGTTTGAGAAGATGTTTGAAGTCTTTTAACATATCCCTGGATCTTGCCAGCAATTATAACTGGAGACTCCTTCTGGCAAAAACAACAACGATTCTCTCAATTCTACACCAATTTTTGAAATTATAATCAAATGGGCTACTGATCAAATCATCCAATTTCCCCATCAATAAGGAAGATAACCATCAGTGAATCAAAATGGATTACAATATCATCACCGAGCCGTATGTAATTAAAAACAAACCGCCGGGTAAGAGATTTCCGGATCGCAGAATAAAATTATCAACTTATTTGGGGAAAGGGGAATTGCCTAATGAAAATCAACTTTTCTATGTGGAAGAAAGCCTCATGGACACTCGTCAAAATTGAGGACAAGGAAGAATGGGACCAGCTTGATGTCATCTCAAAGTGGTTAATCGCCACACGCTCAGCGGTTACCACTGTGACAATCTATGCATGCATCATCGCTGGACTACTGTCATGGCGCGACGGTTATTTCACCTTCCTGCCCTGGCTGATCGTCACGCTTGGTCTATTCATCGCCCACGGTGCCAACAACCTGCTCAACGATTACACCGATTACGTGCGCGGTGTGGATGAGGACAATTACTTCCGCACCCAGTACGGCGTCCACCCATTGGTCCAGGGATTCTGGACCAAGCGCCAGCAACTCACATGGTTCGCGGTCAGCGGTCTTCTGGCTGTCCTCTCAGGGATCTATGCACTGATTTATTCTGATTTTTCTCCCTTCGTCATCGGCATGTTTGCCTTTGGCGCGCTGGTGCTACTATTATATACCTGGCCGCTGAAGTACATTGGGCTGGGCGAATTGTCTATCTTCCTGATCTGGGGTCCGATAATGGTCACCAGTGTTTACGTCGTTCTCGCCATGGGCTGGACCGAGAATGTGTGGAATGTTGCTTTGGTGGGTGTCCCATTCGGTTTGAGCGTGGTCAGCATCAATATCGGCAAGCACATTGACAAACTTGATGCCGATAAACGTTTGGGGGTGAACACCATGCCGGTCATAGTCGGTGAGAAAGCTGCCCGGTATATCAATATGGCAGCCCTGGTGCTTATCTATGTAGTAATCGTTTACCTGATTTTCGGTCCGCATTATTTAACCCCGGTTATGCTGATCGTCTTCCTGGCAGGGAAACGCCTCCTGATAGCCCTCAAGGTGCTGAGCAAGTCGCGCCCTGCGGAACCCCCAGAAGATTACACGTTTTGGCCGACCTGGTTCTCAGCTTTCAATTTCTATCACAACCGCATGTTCGGCGGTCTGTTCATCCTGGGACTGGTGGTAGATACGCTCCTGCGCATCTTCCTGAGCGGCTTCTGGCCGGCATAATTACGACGCTTGCAATATAACGTGGAAAAGAGGTATATGTTGGGCGAGAATGTCAAGATAACCCTGCCCGGGCACGTAAAATACAAAGGTAAAGGGTTCCACGCTTTTATCCTGCATCGCATTTCAGGGCTGGGGACAATCCTGTTCCTGACACTGCACATAGCCACAACAGCCACTGTCTTTTACGCTCCTCAGTGGTACGACACGCTGGTAGAGATATTCCGCAACCCGATCATCATGACCGCGGAAATCATCCTGGCGTTTTTTGTTATCTACCACGGCGTCAACGGGCTGCGTATCGCCTACGTTGATCTGATCCGCCCCGATCTGTGGAAAAAGGTACAGACAAGCAAGTTGATGACTGCCGTCTTCGTTGTCACGTTCCTCCTGTGGCTGCCTGCGGTAGGGATATTGGGCTACAATCTGCTCAAACATGGTTTTAACATGTTCGGCGGTTAATTGGAGTCAGCATTGACCACATCTGATCACTCAGCAATCAAACAACCCAGATACGAAGCGTTCGCCTGGAAATGGATGCGCTACAGCGCATTTTTACTTATCCCGCTGGTCTGGATTCATGCCATTATCCAGGATCTCATTGTCGGCGGTCATAACCTGAGCCTGGAATACGTACATATGCGCTGGGCAATCCTCGGATGGCGCGTCTATGATATCTTCCTGCTCGCTTTCGCCTTCTCGCACGGCGTCAATGGACTGCGCCAGGTCTTGTTGGATTATTCAAAGTCTGGAAGCGCGGCAAGGACCATCAATTGGACGACGTTCATTTTCTGGTTGGTTTTCACAACCATCGGTGCAAGCGCTTTAATTTATGGGGTGAGGATACCGTAAGAAATTAGAAGTAAGTCAAGAGAAAAGGAGTGAAAATTATGGACCCACTCATCTTAGCAAGGATTCAATTTGCCAGCACGACTGTCTATCACTTTTTCTTCGTCCCACTAACGATAGGATTATCAGTGCTGGTCGCCGTGATGGAGACGCTCTATGTCATCAGCGGACAAGAGACCTACAAGCGGATGACCAAGTTCTGGGGAAAATTGTTTTTGATCAATTTTGCTATGGGTGTGGTGACAGGCATCGTCCAGGAATTCCAGTTTGGAATGAACTGGTCGGAGTACTCCCGTTTCGTGGGAGACGTTATCGGGGCGCCGCTTGCCATCGAAGTCCTTCTGGCTTTCTTCCTGGAATCTATCTTCCTGGGGGTGTGGATCTTCGGGTGGGATAAGTTGTCCAAGGGCTTGCACGCTGCAGCCATCTGGCTGGTTGCCATCGCCTCGACTCTATCGGCGTATTGGATATTGGTCGCTAACTCCTTCATGCAGGAACCAGTGGGATACATTGTGCTGCCCGATGGGGGTCTCGCCATGACGAATTTCTTCACCCTGTTGACTAACCCGCACATTTGGTTCCAATTCCCGCACGTCCTGCTGGCTGGTTTCACCACTGCGGCGTTCTTTATGATGGGCATCAGCGCCTACCACCTGCTGCATAAAAACGAGCCGGATGTCTTCCAGCGCTCCTTCAAGATGGCTGCCATAGTGGGCGTCATTGCTGCCATGGGGGTAGGTTTGGTGGGGCACACCCAGGGACAGTATCTAGTTGAAATACAGCCGATGAAAATAGCCGCCTCCGAAGGGGTGTGGGAGAGCGAAGACCCAGCCGCTTTCTCCGTTTTGATAATCCCCGATATGAAAAATCGTCGCAATACTGTGGACATCCGCATTCCGAACTTGTTGAGCTTCATTATGTTCAACAAGTTTACGGGTGAGGTCACGGGCATCAATGAAATGCAAGCCAAGTACGAGAGCACACATGGACCTGGAAATTACATCCCGCCCGTCGCCATCCTCTTCATAGCCCTGCGCGCCATGGTGGGGATAGGGTTTTTGATTATATTCATCACTTTGTACGCCCTGATCTTCATGGTGATAAGAAAGAGATACGACCAACACGCCATTATTCTGAAAGCCTTCACTTTGGCGATTGGCCTGCCTTACATTGCCAACACCTCGGGGTGGCTGCTGACCGAAGTTGGGCGCTTCCCGTGGAGCGTGTACGGTCTGATCAAGCTGGATGCCTCTGTCTCGCCCACTGTCTCTGCTGGTATGCTGCTGATCTCGCTGGTCGGCTAT
>CBFDCK010000129.1:0-9183 GCA_965603285.1 uncultured bacterium | reverse complement strand
AAATTGAAGCCAAAATACCTCCTGGTGTAAAATCGGGGTCTCGAATTCGGCTGCGCGGCCAGGGTCAAAGTGGAGTTGGGGGGGGCGAATCGGGCGACCTGTACCTGAAGGTTGAGGTTCAACCCCACAACGTTTTCCAGCGGGAAGGAGATAACTTAAAAATTGGCGTGCCAATCGATCTGTATGTCGCATTATTGGGCGGCGAAACCGAAGTCCGCTCCCTGGATAAAACGGTAAAATTGAACATCCCACCAGATACGGATAACGGTAAGGTTTTCCGGTTAAAAGGTCTGGGTATGCCGAAACTCAAAGCCAAGGATGAGCGCGGCGATTTGTATGCCACGCTCCAAATACGACTTCCTAAGGACCTGAACCAGGAAGAATTGGAACTATTCGAGCAATTGAAGGATATGAGAAAATGAAATATATTCTCGCCCTTCGATCGACGGATGATGGAATGATGTACACTCGTTCGGCAGCAGCCCGGATAGCACGAATATCCACCGAGCTTTTGCTCCAATGCGAACAAGAGGGTCTGCTGCAAACCCGTGTGATGACGGGTGGCGGCAGGGGATACAGCGAGGCGGATATTCGACAGATGGCCGTAATTCGACGACTGTGTGATGACCTGGAATTGGATTTGTCGACAGTTGACGTTGTGATTCACATGCGCCAGCAGGTCATCGATTTATTGGGTCAAATCGAAGAGATAGAGTACAATTTCGGTCGGCGCGAACAGCAGTTACTGGGGGAGATTATCGAACTTCGGCGCCAGCTTTCTGTAGAAGTCGAGTATTAATTTAGCTGCCTGACACACTACAAACACCTACGTAGGGCAGGTATCCTTACCTGCCGATGGTGGAATGTTTACCCAACGACTCGGCGGATAAGGATATCCGCCCTACAAACTTCGTAGGACCGGTTTCCATAATACAAACACTTACTAGGGGTGTCACAGCCAGGTAGCGCTCTCCAAGAAAGTGTCATTGCGAGTAAACCCACCCCGAAAAAACGGGGCTCAAACAGAAAGAAACTCTATTTCTTGTCATTGCGAACGTAGCGTAGCGGAGTGCGGCAATCTCATCACTAAAGGAGATCGCTTCGTCGCACAGAACGCTCCTCGCGATGACACTAGGTGCAGTTTCTTAGTAGGGAGCGTAGCGACCGTGGCAATCTCCCGTTAAGTGTTGAAAAGCCTTGAATTAAGTAGATTGCTGAGCCCGGCATCCAAAAAGCGGATACTTAACGACTCGCAACACCTGTCAGCGCATAATTGCCTGCCCCGCCGCCGCGCAGCAATCTGGGCTCCATGCGCTGCGTATAGCCGTAAATCCTCTTGCCCAGTTCGTCCTCGTTCATTCCGAAAGGCTCCAGCACCGAACTGGCCGCGCGTAGGAGCAGTTCTTTGTAGCGTGCTGTGTCTATTGCAGCTGGATTCAGCGGCTCGGGCAGATCCCAGGCATACACGCCAGGCTTGCCGCGCGTGTAAAGGAAGTGCACCCGCTGACCGGCTCGTAGCGTCCTGCCGGTAGCCTGCAGTTGGGCTGCGGCGCGGGCGGGTGGCGATGGGACGCGGTACTCGTCAAGTTCACGGCTCAGCTTTTGACTGACCAGCAGGTCTCTCAGGGGAACGCGCCCGCTGCGCAGGTCGCTCAGTTTGCAGCGCAGCAGTGTTAGGATATCTGCGAGGCAGGATTCCAGACCAACGGGCTTGTTTCCAGCCAGCAGCTTCAAGATCTGCATCTGCGTCTCGACGATGAAGGGTGCAGAATCGCCCCGGCGGGCTTCAATCCCGCGCACCTTGAGCGTCCCATCCTGGAAGACACCGAAATAGCGGTTCGCTACCGGCACGCGCTTGTCCAGGCGGGAGGCAAGAAAAGCCACCCAGCGGTAGATTCCATCCAGCGCGATCGGCAGACCGGTGCGTTCAGAGATCGCATCCAGGAGGGGCTGCAGATCAGCCCTGGTGGTGGCGCCGGGTTTCTTGACCCACATGCCGTCAACATACATGTGCAGCACGGTGAAACCCAGGTCTTCGGCTGCCTCCTTAGCCCGCATCAGCGCCTCCCGCCCGTAAGCTGTGACCGCCTCGTGGGCCTCAATGCGCCCAAAGCGGGCGTTCTTGTAGCCCAGGTATCCAAAACAGGTCACCAGGAGCCATTTTTGAGCCGAGGCGCGCGCCTCGTAAGCTTTTCTGTGCGGGTCCCAGCGCGGTACGATCGCCATACGGTTTTTAAAGGCCAGGCGTTTACCTAGCAGGGGAGCAAGAGTCTGTGGTACCAGACCGGGGTGCTTGCCATCGTGCGGCGTCTCAATCTCAGCCAGTTCACCAGCCATCGGGCGCTGGTCGCCGGTCGTTTCGGGCGAGATGTTGAAATGCACCATAATGCCCGGATACATGGAGATGAAATCGATCCCGGCAACGTCGCGGTGCAGCCCCTGCAGGGGTTGGTAGACCAGCCCACCCTGGTCGGCGGCGAACATCTCCAGGGCGGTCTTGGGACGTTCGGATTGCTGTTTGTGCCAGGGCACCAGGACACCCGTGCGCAGGGCGGTGAGCATCTGCATGGAAGAGATACCTGTGCCGGGAGAGACGCGCGCCGCGGTCTGCAGCGGCAGGGCGGTGACACGCGCTATCTCCAGGGCGCCCTCCAGCTCGTAATCGTCCCACAGCATGAGGTTGCGGCAGTCAAGGTGCCAGCGTCCAAACAGGTGCACCTGCCGGCCGCGGTAAATTACCTGCCCGTAAGAGAAATACGTTCGTTCCGGGCGGTGAGCGACCCCCAAACTGGGGTCGCGGTTTAGCGGCAGGGGGATGCCGAGCTGGCGCGAACGCTCGAGTAGGTGCGGTAGGAGCCAGGTATCTCCCCAGGAGGTCAGCACCAGGTCCGGGTCGTGGCGCTTCAGGATGGCGCCCAGGTTGACCAGCAGGGGGCGCTCCGGCTGCAGCGCCAGCCGGTAATTGAATCGCTCGAAGTGAACCAAAAGCTGGTGGGGCGCTGACCGGGATGGGTCTGTATCCGGCTTCATGCGCAGGATCCGCAGGGGCGGCATGGGGGCATCCAGGACCCAGGGGGTGTCCAGGACTTCTATCTCGTGGATCAGGTCGTCCGCGTCCAGGACCACTTTGCAGCGCGCCAGGGGAAAGGTGTTGTGTACGGCGGCGTGACGCAGCGCTAACTGGAGATCGGCATCGTAGTAAGTCAGGTCAGGGAAAGCCGCCGCGACCTGGTGGAACAGGCGCGGCTGGGCGCTGGGCCGGGGAACCTGGATTGAGAGTACCAAGAGGGGTTTCTCCTGAAACAGGTCGCGGCGTTCGGTGCGCCTCAGCATCACCGGGACGGGCTGGGATTGCAGGTAGCGCCACAGGGCACGCAGGCGCGCAGTGGGTCCGGCGGCGTAGAACGTCACCGGAAAATGCTGGCGCAGGCGGTGGCGCCGCCCGTCATCTCCCAGCAGCCAGAGCGTCACACCGTCCCGCTGGTCGGCGTATACGTCCAGGAGCCAGCCGCTGCGTTCGACCATCACTCCTTTTCCTGGTCTGCCAGCAGGTCTTCCACCATGCTGCTGAGCTGCAGGACCCGTTTATGCTCTTCGAGCAGCATTGCCAGCAGGAAGGTCTCAAACGGAAGCGAATGGGCGGCATAGGAAGCAGCCGCCAGGTGCTGGCGGGCGGCGGCGAACAGGTCGTCCAGAGCCAACTGGTCGCTGCGCCGCAGGGCGCGCCGGAAGCGGTTGAAAGATGCCTGCTCCTGCAGGAATGCCATGGTGATAGAAGGTAAAGTGCGTCCCATTTTCGTGTCCTAAAGCAGCCTGGGGGTTGGTTCGTCGTCCGACGATTCGTGGAACAGGAACTGGTCGGCGGACTCCTGGATGATCTGCAGGATACCGGTGGGGTCTGCGCGGGGTGGGCGCGGCGGGCGCAGGCTGACCACCACGATGGCTTGCTGGCTCAAGCGGCGCAGGTGCCCTGCGCATTTCACCGCCAGGCGGCTCCGCTCCGCCAGGTTCACGCTTTCGTCGTAGAACGTGTCCAGGAGGTCGATGCCGAGAGTGGGAATAGCCCCTGGCGACGTGTTCTCGAGCAGGGACAGTACCTGGTGGCATGTGAAGGCGCGCGCTACCCGGATGCGGCTCAGCGCCTGGGTCTGGTTTTCACTGCTCAGCCGGCGCAGGGCGCGCGCCACAATGTAAGCATTGAAACGGTTGCCGCCGTCCAGGACCCGCAGCGGGCCGCGGCGCGCCAGGCGAGCGCTAAGGGTCAGCATGTACTCGCTCACAGCGTGCGGTCCGGCAATCACCAGCAGGCGGCGGTCGAGGAGACCGTGACGGTAAAGGGAACTTTCCTGGTCGAGGATAACCCTGGAAGAGGGCTCAAGCAGAGCTTTCATGCCATCAGGATAGCGCAATTGGGCGCTAAAAACAATTCCCTATGGCGTGAGGGTAGGGGTGAAAGAGGCGCTAACCCTCTGGGGGAGGCCGCATTTTTAATTTTTGCGTAGCAAAACGCCTAAAGCGCTCATTGACACGGTTGGAAAAATTTGCTATAATTAACTTTGTAAGTACAGCGAACAAACATAGTGAGCCTCCCTTGGAAAAGCAGCGTGAAAAAAGCCACACAGGAAGCGACTAAACATCACAACACCCAGTTAATCCTGAGAATTATTTACGACAGAGGGGAAATCAGCCGTGCCGACGTTGCGCGCATTACTGGTCTTACTCGCTCGACTGTTTCAGATATAGTTTCTAAATTAATAAACGACGGGCTGGTCGCCGAAACGGGGTTTGCGAACTCCAGTGGGGGCAAACCACCAATTCTGCTCAGTGTCGCAGATGATGCCCGCTATTTAATTGGCATAGACCTCGCTAACAGCGAGTTTAGAGGCGCAATTGTTAACTTGCGCGGGGAGATCGTGAGCCGCGTGAGCATGCCAATAAACGAGCGCGACGGTGATTCAGCTCTTGAGTTGGTTTACACGCTGGTTGAAAAACTGTTGGCCGCCTCCGATAAGCCCATACAGGGTATTGGTATCGGGTCGCCGGGTCTGATGGATCCGGTCAAGGGGATAGTGCTCAAATCAGTAAACCTGGATTGGGATAACATGCCGTTAGGTGAACTGCTGGAGGCAAGATATAACCTGCCGGTCTACATTGCCAACGACGGCCAGGTGGCTGCGCTGGCCGAATTTACTTTTGGCAGTGTTGAAGGTAGCTCAAATCTCCTCTTAGTAAAAATTGGCAGGGGTGTTGGTTCCGGAATTATCATCAACGGTCAACTGTATTATGGCGACAACTATGGGGCTGGCGAAATTGGTCATGTAGTCGTAATTCAAGACGGAGAACGCTGCCGCTGTGGAAATTTCGGTTGTCTGGAAACCTTAGTTAGCAGTCGAGCAATCGCCAAACGTGCAAAATCCATTGCCAGGGGTAACCCCGAATCTAAATTAAATCGCTTTATCTCTTCTATCGCCGAGATAGATACAGGAGTGATCCTGAGGGCTTATCAGGCGGGAGATGAAGAAGTACAGACCATCATTAATGAAACGGGCGAAATCCTCGGACGAGCATTGGCTTATACCGTTTGCACCCTGAATATAAATACAGTCGTAATCGCTGGAAGTTTGTCCCGTTTTGGAAACGGTCTTCGCGATCCTGTTGAGCGAATGGTTCAACAATGCGTATTACCAGCGATTGGGCTCCGTACGGAGGTGGTAATTTCCCAATTGGGCGAAGACATTGTTGTATTGGGCGCCGCAAGCCTCATCCTTAACCACGAGATAGGAGTTGTCTGAATTGAAGCAATACCCGTAGTTAGCGTAATTATTGTCATACCGGACCGTCAAAGCGAAGATCACCTTTTCGGAGCGAATGTAAAAGACCAAGAACAGGCAGAAAGAATAAGACACAGGAGCGAACCCATACATGAAACTCACAGTGATTGGTGGAGGTGGTATCCGATCACCTTTACTTGTCAGCTCAACGCTCAAGCGCAGTGAACGGATAAACCTTGAAGAAATCTGTCTAATGGATATCGACGCTGATAAGCTCGATATTATCGGAGGGCTCTGCCAGGAACTGGGAAAAAAAGCTGGCACTTCCGTTCAGATCACGACCACTACTGATGCTCGAGCCGCCATACGAGATGCAGGGTATATCGTAATGACGATTCGAGTGGGGGCAGAGGGTGGACGAGTATTGGATGAGCGTATTGCTCTTAAACACGGGATTTTAGGACAGGAAACCACTGGACCCGGTGGTTTTGCAATGGCGCTCCGAAGCATTCCGGCTATCCTTGGATATGCCAAATTAATAGGGGAAATTAGCCCAGACGCGTGGATATTCAATTTCACAAACCCCGCAGGTCTCGTCATGCAAGCATTATGCGATTCGGGTTTCTCACGAGTAGTTGGTATTTGTGATAGTGCAAATCTTGCCCAGAATGCTATTGCTGATTGGATGGGACTGCCTGCAAACCAGGTACGGGCAGAAGTGTATGGTCTTAATCACCTTTCCTGGACACGTAGAGTACTGGTAAATGGGAAGGATGTGCTGCCGCCCCTTTTATTAAACCCGGAATTCCTCTCGAAGTATGAGTTGAACGTCTTTGAGCCTGAGTTGGTTGAACGTATGGGGGTCTGGCTGAACGAATATCTCTATTACTATTACTATGCAGAGCGTGCCGTCGAAAGCATCTCAAGCGCCGAACTGACACGTGGTGAAGAGATTATGCAGCTGAACCAGCACTTACTTAATCAGCTTCGCACGGTTGATATCGAGAATAATCCAGATGAAGCTCTCGATCTATATTTTACCTATAATCGCCGTCGCCGTTCAACCTATATGCATTATGCCCACACCGACGCAGGGACAAAAAAGGAACCAAGTCGGAAGGCTGAAGAGAGTATTACTGGCAAACCGGATGCCAATGGTGATGGCTACGCTGGTGTCGCGCTGAGCCTCATTGAGGCATTTGAGTCCAACCAGTCGCTGCACATTGCGCTCAACACAACAAACGATGGAGCAATTAATTGTATGCGACCTGAAGATGTTGTGGAGCTGAGCTGTACAGTTGGACAAGACGGTATTCACGCTTTACCAATCGGTGATGTTCCAGAAAACCACGAGTTATTGATGCGCATGGTCAAATATTATGAGCGGTTAACGGTTAAGGCAGTACTCAACCGTTCCCGCGATATTGCCGTTATGGCTCTGATGTCTCATCCTCTCGTGCTTTCATACTCGCGTGCAAAAATATTAGTGGATGAATATCTTGAGGCTCATGCTCCATACATAGGTGATTGGCATTGACTTCTGGGTATCAGAAAATTCTTCTGCGAAGCTGATTGCCCAATAGCTTCCTAATTTAATGAAGATATTAAGTTCAATCGGATGTAAACCTTCAAGGAAGGCGACGACTATTGCAATCACCACTTCTACGTTGAGGGCGACTAATAATGCTCTTTGAAAAGTATTCATGAAAATTCCTAACTCAAAATTCCTGCAAAAGCCGGCCTTGATCCCGCCATTGGATCCCAGTTTTCGTCCCGCTGTGCTGTTTACCAGGGCGTTTCAAAGAGCTGTAACGAAGGCTGGGGGCGGAGTGCCTCTCATTTTGGGTCTGGAGCGATCCGATGGCACCATTTCAAGAATTGAAACCCAAGTTCTTCCAGGTGATCACCCCGCTGCTGACAACAACCTTTTTTATTGCGAAAGGATTCTGAAGTTTATCTTATGGCAGCGAGGGGGTTGGAAAATCTTTGTCGGTGGTCCCAAAACAATTGGGGATTCCATTAGACGGATCTACTCTCCGCAAGGTGAAGGAGCTTTCGATTTCCATTTTATGGGGGAAGACGTTTATCTGCGTGAATTTACTGTAATCCCTTGCGAACCAAACGAAGTCCCTCCCGCTCGGGAAAGTGAGCGTTCGATCGGTCGCCATCTTGATGGCTGCCGGGTTGGCTTTGATTTAGGCGCATCGGATCTAAAAGTGGCGGCGCTTATAGACGGCGAACCTATATTCTCAAAAGAAATAGAATGGAATCCAAAAGACCAAACCAATCCCAACTACCATAAAGCTAACATCATGACGGCTTTAGAAATGGCGGTGGAGAAATTACCTCGCCTTGATGCTATCGGGGGGAGCTCAGCCGGTGTTTACATCGACAATCGACCCATGGTTGCTTCTCTGTTTCGCGGTATTCCAAAGGAAAGGTTCGACGAAGTCCGTAATATGTTCCTTGAAATTCAATCAGAGATGGATGTTCCATTAGTAGTTGTCAATGATGGTGAAGTAACCGCCTTGGCGGGTTCAATGTCACTGGGAGAAAATGGGGTTCTTGGCATCGCAATGGGTTCAAGCGAAGCCGCCGGATACGTAACCATGGCAGGCAATATCACCAACTGGTTGAATGAACTTGCCTTTACTCCCATTGATTACTCACCAGACGCTCCTATTGATGAATGGTCAGGTGATCGGGGTTGTGGTGCGAATTATTTATCCCAACAATGCGTTTTTAGACTCGTCCCCAAAGCCGGAATTATCATCCCTCCAGGTCTCTCGAATGCGGGTAAACTTAAATTCGTTCAGGAAAAGCTCGAGGCTGACCACGAAGGCGCGCATAAAATCTGGCAGAGTTTAGGTTATTACACAGGTTATGCGATAGCTCACTACGCTGATTTTTACGATCTGAAGCATATCCTGATCCTAGGGCGCTGCACCTCAGGAAAAGGTGGAAATATTATTCTGGAAGGCGCCCAAGAAGTTTTTCGTAAAGAGTTTCCTGAATTGGAACACAAGATAAAAATGCACTTACCTGATGAGTTGAGCCGCAGGGTCGGGCAATCGATTGCCGCAGCCAGTTTGCCAGAAATCTAATTGTAGGAGAAATCTATGATACTACGTAAAGAAGCCGCACAAATATACATCCCAGACGGTTCTCCGGTAAAGGAGGCCCTTGCCCGCACAACCCACATGGCCATCGGCGCCCACCAGGACGACCTGGAAATTATGGCTATCGATGGCATCTTGCGATGCTTCCAACAAGGTGATAAATGGTTTACAGGGGTTGTGGTCACAAACGGCGCAGGTTCTCCGCGTGCCGGTCTGTATGCCAACTACACCGACAAAGAAATGCGGTCTGTCCGGATCACGGAGCAAAAGAAAGCTGCACTGGTAGGAGAATA
>CBFDCK010000128.1:0-9221 GCA_965603285.1 uncultured bacterium | reverse complement strand
CCATTGTCGCTGAGACAGAAGAGGAAGCCAAACCGCTTGCAGCTAAATATGGAGTCAGCATATACAATGATTTTACGTCTATGCTTCCGGATGTAGATGTGGTGGATATCTGCACTCCCACACATTTACACTACGAAATGGTTATGGAAGCCGCAGCCGCGCGCAAAGATGTTGTATGTGAAAAACCCCTTGCCCGAACCGTTGACCAGGCTCAAGAGATGGTAACTGCTTGCCAAGAAGCCGGTGTCAAATTGTTGGTTGCCCATGTTCTGAGATTCTTCCCAGAATATGCATTAGCGCAGGCTGCGGTTGCCGATGGGCAAATCGGCAAGCCTGGTGTAGTACGTCTGTCGCGCGGCAGTTACCGTCCTAAGAAATCAGTTGGAAATTGGTTCCTGGATGAGGGTAAATCCGGCGGTATATTGATGGACCTTATGATCCACGACTTCGATTATGCTCGCTGGATTGCTGGGGACGTGGAAAGTGTTTATGCCAAGAGGATCAGCGCCACCAATCCGGACGCTCCGGTTGATTATGGGTTGGCGATATTGAAACACAAATCAGGCACACTCTCTCACATTGCCGGTGCTTGGGCTTATCCTCCACCTGCCTTCCGTACGCATATAGAAATTGCCGGTGACGCCGGGTTGATAGAGTTTGACTCCGATACTACAGCCCCGATCCAGTACTTGTTGCTCAAGACAGCAGGTGAAGATTCTCCTGATGTAGCTTTGCCTTCCAGCCCGGTGAGTGAGAGTCCCTATGTGACCCAGATTAAAGAGTTCTACTGGACCTTACTCGAAGGTCGACCAACACGAATAACTGCGCTGGATGGAATGGCAGCGGTGCAGATTGCCCAGGCTGCGATCGAGTCCGCAAATACCGGGGGGGTTGTCGAATTGGGTAGTTTACCAGAGGTGCGATCATGAGAATTGGGATTATGAGTTTTGCTCATCACCATGCCGAAGCATATATCCGGATTTTATCCACCATTCCAGACGTAGAATTGATTGGTGTCTCTGACGACGACCACCAGCGCGGACGGAGTATTGCCCAAGAAAATGTAGTGCCGTACTTCTTTTACGAGGACCTGTTATATTCAAAACCGGATGGTGTAATCATTTGCTCCGAAAACAGTAAACACCGCCTCATGGTTGAGATGGCAGCAGACGCAAAGGTAAATGTTCTTTGCGAAAAGCCGCTTGCCACTTCTGTAAGTGATGCACGTGCTGTCGTTACTGCTTGTGAGCGAGCCGGAGTCCTTTTAATGACCGCCTTCCCAATGCGTTTCAGCGCTCCATTATTGGAAGTTAAGGCCCGTATCGATGAGGGAGATTTTGGACAAGTTTACTGTTTCAAAGCCACGAACCAGGGTGAGTTGCCAGGCAAACACCGTGAATGGTTTGTGGATAAGGAATTGGCCGGTGGTGGAGCCTTGATGGATCACACCGTACATTTAGTGGACATCATGCGCTGGTACTTGAATAGCGAAGTCCACGAAGTCTATGCCCAAACAAATCAAATATTTCACGCTGACGAGGTGGACGTTGAGACTGGTGGTTTAGAGTTGATTACATTCCAGAACGGGACTTTCGCCACCATTGACGCAAGTTGGAGCCGGCCCCCATATTGGCCCACCTGGGGTGGACTGACCTTTGAAATGGTTACCGAGCGAGGTGCGGTTGTACTGGACGCCTTCCGGCAGAATCTAACTGTGTACAGTCATGCCTGGCAAAGGGCGAACTTCATTTATTGGGGCTCTGATTCCAATCAAGCCATGTTAAATGAATTCGTCACCGCCATCCGTGAAGACCGCTCTCCTGCAGTCACAGGCTGGGATGGCTACCGTGCCGTAGAGGTGACAATAGCTGCTTATGAGTCGGCTGAATCTGGACTACCGGTTCGATTAGAAGGATGATGCCAGATATCGGACCGTGGAGGTGAAATTTGGATATGGTAAAAGACACCCATCTTTTCCGTGAGATCCATGAACAACCCCAGGTGCTTCGCCGCTTGCTGGATAAGGAAGCTGAAAATATCCATCGTCTGGCAGAAGATATCTGCGCTAGGCAAATCCAGCACGTGGTGATCGCCGCCCGCGGCACCAGTGATAACGCCGGTCGTTATGCCCAGTATCTTTTCGGGGCCGTCAACGGCCTGGTTGTTGCCCTGGCGACTCCCAGTCTATTTACTATTTATAAACGACCGCCAAACTTTGGAAACAGTCTTGTGCTCGGCATCAGTCAGAGCGGCAAGAGTCCCGATATTGTAGCCGTTCTTGCAGAAGCTCGTCAGCAGGGAGTCCTGACCGCGGCGCTCACTAACGAGCCCCAATCCGATCTGACATCTAATGCCGATCACGTGATCAACCTGCAAGCAGGGTTGGAACGTTCGGTAGCAGCCACGAAGACTTACACCAGCGAACTTATGGCGATTGCCATGCTGAGTGCCAGCCTTTTAAGCATCCGTCCTTTAAGCATCCGTCCTTTGGATGCCAGTGATCGCCAGATGATGGCGGATTTACAAAAGATACCCGAGATTGTTTCAGAAACGCTTTCTATGGAGGCTTCGATCGCCGAAATTGTGCCGCGCTACCGCTACATGCGTGACTGCGTTGTGATCGGTCGCGGATACAACTACGCCACGGCGTTTGAAATCGCCTTGAAGCTCAAAGAGCTTACCTATACTATCGTGGAGCCCTACAGCAGTGCGGATTTCCTGCACGGACCGCTGGCAGTGATCGAGCACGGCTTCCCTACTATCGTAATAGCCCCGTCTGGCGATATGTCCGCCGAAATGGGGCGTTTTATGCGCACTTTGAAAGGACGGCAGGCTGAAATACTGGTGATTAGCGACGCGGCGGAGATCCTCGACCAAGCCCATATAAGGCTTCAACTGCCGGTCCCGGTTCCCGAAATACTGTCCCCGCTCACGGCGGTTCTGCCGGGACAGATATTTGCCATGCATTTAGCAGCAATAAGGAATTACGATCCTGATAAACCGCGTGCTTTGCGTAAAATCACAGAAACGCATTAACTAAAACCCTCTCCTCGCCGGGGAGAGGGCAAGCATCCGTTTTAAGCATCCGTATTTTGGATGCCGGATGCCGGTGAGGGGGCCTCTGTCACTCCTCTCATAATCGAATCGACATGCATATCAACCCTTAGTCCATCATCTGCATTAACTTTTCCAACTTATCCTCCCATAAGATTATCGTATCCGCATATACTCATACACTCATGTCCCCAGATAATCCTATTAAGATCGAATTTGATAAGCCGTATACTGATATTCAGGTAAAGGAGAGTGCAAGATGCAACGATGGGAATACTTAACCGAAATTCTTTATGCCGATATTGAAAATAAGGGCTTTACTGAATCCTTACACAATGCTGAGCTCAGAATGAAAAAACCTCCGAGGTATGCAGTTCAGTCCACGATCCCCAGGCTCAATTATTTAGGCGAACAAGGTTGGGAATTGGTCCATATGGAACCTATCCCAGGAGTCGGGAAAAAAGGAGATATACATTTTCCGGGGGCGGCATACGTATACAGCAATTCATACTTCTGTGTGTTCAAACGATCCCCAGGATAATTCCACTTCTGGTCACATGCGCTATTGAGGTTTTGCTTTAGCATAGCTGAATAGATTTGGTGCGATACTAAATGCTATCCCCTCTTACGGCGGTTCTGCCGGGACCGATATTCGCTAAGTATTTAGCAGCCATAAGGAATTACGATCCTGATAAGCCGCGCGCTTTGCGTAAAGTCACGGAAACGCATTAACTAAAATCCTCTCCCCGCCGGGGAGAGGGCAAGCATCCATCCTTTGGATGCCGGTGAGGGGTCCACTACTCCATTTTAGAGTACGCCAGCATGTTGCCAAGCTCACGGTTCTTGAACCAAGTATGCCTGTCATTACGAGGAGCGCAGCGACGTGGTAATTCCCGGTCTTAATACTTAATGCCTTTACGATGCAGCTTTAAGCATTGCTCTTTACAGCCCAATGCTCTTTGTTGCCAGCCTGCATATTCGCGAGTTTTTCTCGCAAATATGCCAAGCTCACTTTCGGTGAGTGGCTCACCGAAAGTGAGCCGCGTCTCAAAATCGAATAGACATACAAGTCAATCCGCCATCCATCTTTTGCGCTTCGCTTACATCAAGCTCGATTATTGGTATTCCAAGGATTTCAAGCCTCTCCTTCGTCTTCGGGAATCCCTCAGGGATGAGCAGAGTATCGTTAACCCAAAGCGTATTAGCGGCGATTTCTTCCTCTTCATCTATCACGATTTTTGTGAATTCATCAAATTCCCCACGGGCCGCGAATTCGCGGGTAAGAAGCAGGGTGTTCATCCCGATGTAATTCACACCCGACTTGAGATGTAAGCCGCCTGTTACTGGTATGGGTGTCCATTTATAACCCGATTGTTCCAAGATGAGACCAAGCTGCTCGGCGCCTTCTGAGTTTGTACGATCGGATATACCGATAAAGCAGTGATCCGCTGCGATAAGCACATCGCCCCCATCAAGTGTTCCTGGAGCCCTAATGCGCCTGATTTTTCGGTATCCGGACAGTACGAGTTCAATTGAATCCACTTCACCCTTCCTGGTATCTGCGCCTGGATTTGTGATCACCGCAGCTTGTGGAATCACGACCGCGGTATCTTCCACAAAGTAAGCGTCCGGGTAATCTGGATGCGCATCCAGCACGATTACCTCCAGACCTATAGATCTAAGCGCCGCGATATATTCTTTATGCTGGTCGCTAATAAGTTCATAGCTGGGAGAACTAAGATTGGCGGTCGTGATTCCATCCCCGAAGTTCTTGCCCGGTTTTCTAGTTATGGCATGAGTGTACATATAGAGTCACCTGTAGATTTAATAGATTACGATCCTCGATTTATAAATATATTCGCGGCTATATTTTATCTTGAAATCCGCGTTTGATTCTCCATTCCACCCCTTTGGAGTGCGCCCGCATTTTGCAAAGCATCCAACCCTTAAATGCCAGCATGCGTTCTTTAAGCATCGTTTTCTAGATGCCGCATCAATTTTTTTTGATGTCAGCCTTTTAAGCATGCATTCTTTGCATGCCAGCCAGCCAGCATTTTGCCGAGCATACGGAGTATGTCGGCAAACATGCAAGCATCCATCCCTTGGATGCCGGTGAGGGGCTACTGTCCTCCCACCACCCCCCATAGCTGCACCAAGCCCGAATGGGTGTAAGTAGTGAGGATGCGCCCATCGGGCGAGAAAGCGAGGCCGGTATGACTGGAGGCCGGCAGCGAGGCCAACTCTTTCCAGTCTTGCGTTTCCCATACGATAACGTGGTCGCCGAAAGACGCTGCCAGGACCTGCCCATCAGGTGAGAAAGCCGGGTACACGTACCAGAAGCTGTCGGCGTCTTTAGCCAGGGCTTTGATCCATCTGAAAGTATCCCCATCGAATATGTTCAACTCCCCTTTATCCGAAGAGCCGTTTTCCAACAGAGCGGCGATGAACCGTCCGTCAGGCGAGAATGAAAACCCGACCCAATCGTACATAGTGAGATCGAGCTGGCCGCTGTCTACCAACCAGAAGGAGAACAGGTCTTGATAGACGTCGTACATTTTGGCGGCCACGCGCTGACCCTGAGGTGAGAAGGAAACCCCGTAAATGTCGCTTGGGGCTTTCAGGTTATGAATCACCTTGCCGCTGGTCAGGTCAGATAAGATCAGGGTGACTCCCTGGTCCTGCTCACGCCGGGTGAGCGCCGCTAGACGCCATTCGGGCGAGATAGCTCCCAGGACGCCGCTGAAGCGCTGCAGCTCGCGACCGGTGCTTGTATCCCACAGGATCAGGCTGTCGTTCCGGACGTCCCAACCCTGAGCGCCGGAGGCCAGACTCGATCCGTCGGGAGAGAAGGTCAGGTACGAGATGATCCGCGGGTCGGCGTGCCCGTTGAGGGTGAACAGTTCTTGCCCGCTGGCAAGATCCCAGATTTTGATGTGATTGGTTCCGAACATCCCGGCAGCTATCCGGCGGCTGTCGGGCGAGTAGGCCACCACGCTGGCGCCCTGCTCCGGAAGCACTGCCACCGGTTTTAGCTTTGATGCGTTCTGCGGGCTGATGACGGTCAGGTTCGCCGGGAGAAACGGGGCGCTGGTGCGGGTAGGGGTTATGGGGCTGGTAGACGAGAGGTCGGTGAGCACAGGCGCCGTAGTGGCAGCTGGTCGGGGTGTTTGAGATGGTGCAGGTGTTTCTGGAAGCGGTATATCCGTATGTTTTACAGTGGGTTGAGCCGCCTGCGTATATACGATCGCTGTCTCAATTGTAACTTCTGAAGGCGCCTTCGAACAACCAGCTAGAAACAAAATTATCAACGCCAAATTCATACTTTTCACGTACACCCCTCCTAAGCCGTATTGTCACATACTTCAAAAATACTCAAATACTCCCTTTGACGAATCAATAACTCGGATAATCCTTTTCACACAGTACCATTCTACCCCAACAGTAAGCTTAGACCTATTCTGGCTGCGAAAGCGAAGCTTTCGCAAAGCATCTGTTCTTTAGATGCCAGCTCATGACCTTTGAGCCGCTCATGACCTTTGTGAGCCGAGTATGCCTGTCATTACGAGTAAACCCACCCCGAAAAGACGGGGCTCAAACAGGAAGATACTCTATTTCATGTCATTGCCACACTCCGCTGCTCAAATTAATTAGACCTCGCGGGAGGTTCTATAGACGATCATCCCGCGTAAATTTCCCGCTCAAATCCTCCCGCGGGTTGCGTGATACGTATTCTATCTATTACCTACTTCAGCAAAGCCATTTCGTTGGTTCAATAATCTTTTTCCCCGCGGGAGGTTTCTTTGAAAAGTTCACTATAAATCATCTACCTTCACCAAAACCCACAACCGATCTGTCAAACAGAAAGAAACTCAGCAGTTTCTTAGTAGGAGCGCTAAGCATCCGCTCTCTGGATGCCGCATCCGCTCTCTGGATGCCGCATCCGCTCTCCAGTATATTGTCATTACCATGCAGTTTGCGAAGCAATTGAATTGTGCTTGCCGCATACCGTATGCTTCGCAAACTGCCAAGCTCACCGGAGGTGAGCCGCATTCGTTCTTTGCTTGCCGACCGTGGTAATCTCCGGTTTTAATACTTAATGTCTTTCCGATGCAGCTTTAAGCAGTGTTCTTTACTGCCAGCCAGCATTTTGCTAAGCTCACATATTTTGTGAGCCGCTCATGTAGTATGAGCCAAATATGCCAAGGTGAACGAAGTTCACCCAGACATGCAAGCATCTGTTTTTAGATGCCGCATCTATTTTTTGATGCCAGCCAGCCTGCCAGCATTTTACGAGTGAAACGAGCAAATATGCAAGCATGCGTTTTTTGCATGCCGGATGCCGCATACGAAGTATGCCAACTCGCAATCTGCCAAGCTCAACTTCGTTGAGCCAAACACGTTGCGGTGATAACGCTGTTGAAGAAAAGCTTATGGCAGGGCGTTCATTCGACCATAAAAGCGAGGGACTTTTAGGCGCCTGATCGCTGGAAACACATACCGCAGGTGTATAATCAGCATGCGGGAACATAGGATATCCAACCCGGAGTGACGGGCGTTACATGATCCTATGCAATCCTAGAAATGGTACCATCCTTATAATTCTCACCCTTTGCAGTCAGTAAAGGAGGCGTTGTTATACCAATGACAGACACGAAAAACCAGCCAAAAATTGGCATACTTGTGGGCGGCGGGCCAGCTCCGGGTATCAATGGCGTGATCAATTCCGCCACCGTGGAAGCCATCCAGCGCGGCTGCCAGGTGTTCGGCATCTTCAACGGCTTCGAATACCTGCTGGAAGGTCGGCTGGTCGGTACCCCGCTCACGCTGGAGCGCGTGGCTTACATCCACAACCGCGGTGGTTCTATCCTGCGCACCGCACGCGCAAACCCGACCCGCTCAGCAGAACACCTCCAGAACAGTGTCACCGCCCTGCAGGAGAACGGCATCACACACATGATCTCCATCGGCGGAGACGATACCGCCTTCTCCATGTCCAGCGTATGCCGCCATGCACAGGACGAAATGGGGCTGACGATCCGCTCCGTCCATGTGCCCAAGACCATCGACAATGATCTGCCTTTACCGCAGGGTGTTCCCACGTTCGGTTTCGAGACCGCCCGCGAGTTAGGGTCGCGCCTGGTGATGAACCTGAAACAGGATGCTGTGACCAGCCGGCACTGGTTCCTGGTCATGACCATGGGACGTAAAGCCGGTCACCTGGCGCTTGCGATCGGCAGGAGTTCGGTCGCCAGCCTCACCCTCATCCCGGAAGAATGGCCCGATGGGGAAATCCGCCTTCAGGAGGTGGTGGACATCCTGGCGAGTGCGGTAATCCAACGACTGGCGCAGGATAAAAATTACGGGGTGGCGCTGATGGCGGAGGGCATCCTGGAAAAAATGTCCAGCCACGACTTGAAGAGCCTGGATAACGTCGAGAGAGACGAGCACGGGCATATCCGCATGGCGGAGGTCAACTTCCTGGACATCCTGAAAATAGAGCTGGATAGAGCATTAAAAGAATTGGGGGTCAACGTCCGTACCGTGAAGCACGTTCTGGGTTACGAACTGCGCTGCGCACCGCCCTCCGCATTCGACATCGATTACACCCGCGGATTAGGATTGGCCGCGGTGGAATTTCTGCTCTCCGGCGGTCACAGCGCCATCATCACCATCCAGGGCAACCAGGTCGTCCCTATACCTTACGATGAGATGATGGACCCTGAAACTGGGCGCACTGAAGTGCGTATGGTCGATACCGCGTCTTTCGAATACCGCACCGCCTACCAATTAATGACCCGCTTAAAGCCTAAGCACGGTCGGGATGGAGATTATCTGGCTTTGTTGGCATCACAAACCAACCTGACCCCGGCTGAATTCAAGGACCGCTTTGGTTACCTGATGGATTAACGAAATTCGGGGGACCGACAATTTAAGGAAGTTGTAGGGCGGCCGCCTGATATACACCCCAACTCTAATCAAGTGCCCGGCCAAGCATACATAGTATGCCAACGATTCATTTGTAGGGGCGAAAGCGAAGCTTTCGCCAAGCATCCATCCCTTGGATGCCAGCATGCGTTCTTTGCTTGCCGGATGCCAGTTCATGACCTTTGAGCCGCCCACCGAAGTTGAGCCTACCGCCCCCAAATGTAGGGGCAGGTTCAGAAACC
>CBFDCK010000127.1:0-9539 GCA_965603285.1 uncultured bacterium | reverse complement strand
AAGGCAGCCAGAGAAATGGGATGGAATCAAGTGCCCTTGATATGTGCACGTGAGATTCCGGTACCTGGTGGTTTGACGGGCTGTATACGCGTCCTTGTACATTGGAACACGAATACGCCTCAATCTGAAATCCGGCATGTATATCTTGGAGCTGCCGCAAGTTTAAGACCAGATTTGTCAGGAAGGTCATGAGGATTTACTCTAAAGGTCATTAATTGGAGGAGAGGAGAATTATTATGATGATCATTATGCGCACCGACGCTACAAAAGAAGAGATCAAAGAGATTGTGGCTCGTGTGGAAGATTATGGCTTGAGCGCGCATATCTCCACAGGCATAGAGCGGACAATAATTGGCGCAATAGGGGACGGACGACCGATGTATAAAGATCAATTCCTGCATATGCCAGGAGTTGATCGCGTCTTACCGATTTCACGACCCTATAAGCTGGCTTCGCGTGAATTCAAGCCAACGAATTCGGTGTTTAGAATGGATAGTATGAAAATCGGTGGTGATGGGGTGGTGATTATCGCTGGACCGTGTTCTGTAGAGAACCGCAAGCAACTGCTGGAAACGGCTCTAGCAGTTCGTGAGGCGGGTGCGCATGCACTGCGAGGTGGGGTATTTAAGCCGCGTACATCGCCTTATTCATTTCAAGGTTTAGGAGAGGCGGGATTGGAGCATTTAGCGGAAGCTCGGGAACAAACAGGAATGCCGATAGTAACGGAAGTTATGAGTGTAAGTCAAATTCCCATTTTGAAACAATACGTGGACGTGCTGCAAGTTGGGGCACGAAACATGCAGAATTTCAGTTTGTTGCATGCCGTTGGTGAGAGCAATCATCCGGTCCTTCTCAAAAGGGGTATGTCGGCAACCGTTGAGGAACTGCTCATGGCTGCTGAATACATTCTTTCTCACGGTAATCAACGCGTGATTGTCTGCGAAAGAGGAATCAGAACGTTTGAGACTGCTACCCGGAATACAACTGATATCAATGCAATCCCAGTGTTAAAATCACTTACCCACTTACCCGTGATCCTCGACCCGAGTCATGGAACAGGTCATTGGGAGTATGTAACCGCCGTCGCGCGGGCTGGAATTGCTGCGGGTGCGGATGGATTAATTGTTGAGGTGCATCCCAGACCTGGTGAAGCGCTCAGTGATGGGAGCCAATCGCTGAGACCTGAGCGGTTTGTAGATTTGGTGAAGCAAATTCGGTCTATTGCCCAGGCTGTAGGGCGTTCTATAGCACCTGTTCCGGGAACGGACACAAAAGATGAAGAGGTGTTGCAAACGAGAATGGAAGGATAATTCGTGATATTTTAAAATGGTAGAAACAAAAAAAGATACGCTCTCTTCATCAATTGTCGCTATACTAGGATTGGGCTTAATGGGAGGATCTCTGGCATTGGCGCTGAGAGGTCACTGCAGACATCTAATAGCAATTGACCCAGATTCGAGCACCGTAAGTAAAGCACGTGAGCTGAATATCGTTCCTCAGGTATTTGAAGAACCAGGCGAGCAATTATCCAAAGCGGATGTTCTAATATTGGCTGCTCCGGTGCGTGCGATAATTTCGCTTATTCATGAACTCCCACGGCTGCATTCTGGCTCTCCAGTCGTTATGGACTTGGGATCAACAAAGACCAAGATTATGGAAGCCATGAAAACGCTGCCAAAACGATTCGACCCAATTGGTGGACATCCGATGTGTGGAAAAGAGAAATCATCCCTTCAATATGCCCAACGAGAATTGTACATGGGAGCACCGTTCGTGTTGACACCTTTGGAAAGGACCTCTATACGAGCACGCAGGATAGCTGCACAAATTGTGAAAACAGTTGGCGGAATTCCACTCTGGACAGAACATCAAACACATGATCTCTGGGCTGCAGCGACCAGCCATCTGCCTTATTTAATTGCCAATTCGCTGGCATATACGACCCAGAATGAGGCTGCAGCACTAATAGGACCAGGTTTTCGAAGTACATCACGCCTGGCAGGCAGCTCTACCCAAATGATGATGGATATCTTAATTACGAACCGATCAAATATTATCAATAATCTGCAGAGCTTTGGAAATCACCTTGATTTGATTCAAAAGTGCCTGGTTGATGAGGATTATGAGGCTTTGGAGCGTCTTCTAGCTCAAGGAACATCGATTTATAACCAGTTCATGAATCATTCTGAAATTCGGGATGCAGGAGAAGGTAAATGAAAACCCTGAATGTTATGCCGTGGAGTTCCCTGCATGGTGAAGTAGGCACTCAAGGTCGATTATCACTACCAGGCGATAAATCCATCTCCCATCGGGCGGCATTGTTTGCTGCGTTGGCGGAAGGGGAAAGTGAGATAGATAATTTCCTGGTCTCTGGTGTAACGAGTACAATGCTGAATGCATTGACGAAAATCGGCGTAAAATGGGAAATTGCGGGAGAATTATTGCGCATAGATGGTAAAGGGCTTGAAAATACGACCCGAGAAGCTTCAAAATTGAGGGAATCTTTGTTAATAAATTGCGGTAATTCTGCAACTACACTGCGCTTACTCGCTGGAGCCTTAGCAGCAATGGGAATCCCAGCGATTTTGGACGGTAAAGCGAGTTTGAGACGCCGACCGATGGAGAGAATAGTAAAACCTTTACAGCAAATGGGGGTTGGGATTGAGGCGACCAATGGATGTTCTCCACTTCATCTCAAGCAATCAACCATGCCGCTGCAACCGATCGATTATATGACGCAAATAGCCAGCGCTCAGGTTAAATCATGCATACTTCTAGCCGCCCTGGCAGCTAACGGGAAGACCACACTGCGTGAACCTGGACCATCACGCGACCATACCGAGCGGATGCTACGAAGTATGGGAATCACGGTAGTCACCAAGACGGATCTTTTGCCGGATTCTCGAAATGGAACTCAAAGTGTGGAATACATAACAGAGGTAGAGGTGAAGCCACCAGTATCGCTTAATCCTCTTAAAATGAAAATCCCAGGTGATTTCTCGGCGGCTGCCTTTTTAATTGTTGCAGGGTTAATATGCCCCGACTCTGAAGTTACAATTCGTGGGGTGGGACTCAATCCCACCCGCACAGGATTGCTGGATGCACTCGAAAGAATGGGCGCCAATTTGCGCATAGACAATATAGTTGAGCTAAACGATGAGCCAATAGGTGATATTCACATTCAATCATCAAATTTACGGGGGATTGAAGTCAATGGAACGCTCGTTGTTCGTATGATCGATGAATTCCCGATTTTTGCTGTGGCTGCATCTTTAGCAAAGGGGAGGACAATAGTTTCTGAGGCACGCGAATTGAGGTATAAGGAAAGTGATCGCATTTCTTCTTTGTGCCGTGAACTTAGAATAATTGGTGCTACTGTATCAGAGAAACCGGACGGTTTCATTATCGATGGAAGGGAGAAATTAGTGGGGGGGAATGTTGAGCCACATGGCGATCACAGACTGGCGATGGCGTTAACTGTGGCGGGTTTGAACGCGCAGAGACCGGTAAGCGTCGTTGACCCCGATATTATTTCAGAGTCGTTTCCGGAATTTTGCAAGATCATGGAATTATTAGGAGCAAATCTGAGGATTGAGTAAAAGGATTCAATAAATGGAGCCTGATTTGTATTGTCTGGGACTTATTGGCTTCCCCCTGGAACACAGCGTGTCTCCCTGCTTACACAAGGCTAACTTAAACGTTTTAGGATTAGCGGGTGAATACAGGCTGTACGAGGTTCCAGCCATGCCGAATGGCAAAGAGCGAATCGTTGATTTACTTAATCGTTTGCGCAATGAAGAAATAGCAGGTTTAAACGTAACGATACCGCATAAAAAGACGGTGATTCCGTTTTTGGATAATTTGACTTCAACCGCTCGGGATATCGGCGCTGTTAACACAATTTGCCTTAGTGATGGCAAGTTGGTTGGTGATAACACCGATGCCCCGGGGTTTAGTTTGGATTTAGAAAATGTTATGAAGGTAAATGACTATCAATGGAAACTAGATTCATCAAATAACGAGCATCATGCCCTGGTTATCGGGGCTGGTGGTTCTGCATGCGCGGTGGTGTATGCGTTAGCTAAGAAAGGGTGGCGGGTGACAATTGTTGCGAGACAGCTAAAGCAAGCCCAAGAAATTGCGTATAGATACAGTAATGGAGATTCAAAAACCCTAATATCAGCCATTAAATTGCATAAACTCGAAATAAATAAAGTAGAACTACCAATATCGTTAATAGTTAATACGACACCAATTGGAATGTGGCCAAACATTGATGATAGTCCATGGCCTGAAAATCTGAATTTGCCAAATAATGCAATCGTTTATGATTTGATCTACAATCCTTCTGAGACGAAGTTGGTGAAAGATGCTCGTGCTGCTGGTTTAATTGCAGTGACCGGATTGGGTATGCTGATAGAACAAGCTGCGCTTGCATTTGAGCGTTGGACTGGAATTCCGGCAAACCGCGATGCGATGCGAAATGGTGTAATCGATTATATATAAGTAAAGCGAGAGAAGAAAGATGGCGAAGACATCTGCAAGAATGGCGAAAATCAAACCGCTGTTCTTTGCTGGACTTGAAACAAAATTAGCAAAAATGAAAGCAGAAGGTCGGGATGTCATCAGGCTGGATGTAGGATCTCCGGATTTACCGCCCGCTGAGTTCATAATTGACGTATTGAGCGAGAGTGCCAGGATGCCGGAAAGTCATGGTTACCAATCGCACAAAGGTCCCCTGACGTTACGCGAAGCCTGGGGGGAGATGTACGAACGTGTTTATCAAGTTGATCTGAATCCTGAAACTGAGATATTGCCATTATTGGGCTCAAAAGAGGGTATTTTTCACTTGATACAGGCATACGTCCAACCTGGAGATGTAGTTCTGGTACCTGATCCGTGCTATATAACATACGATCGGGGAACGATTTTTGCTGGTGGAGACGTAGTTAAGCTGCCACTGACTGAAGAATCTAATTATCTGCCTGTTTTTGAAACGCTTTCCCTGGAGATATTACGACGGGCGAAGGTGCTGTGGATGAATTATCCGAACAATCCGACCACTGCCGTTGCACCCCGAGCATTTTTCGAAGAGGCGGTAGTTTTTGCCCACCGAAACAACCTGCTACTCTGTCACGATGCGGCGTATACACAAGTAACTTTTGATGTCGAAAATACACCCAGCATTCTAGAGATCAGGGGGGCGAAAGAGATTGCTATTGAATTCAATTCCCTTTCGAAATCACACAATATGGCGGGTTGGCGCAGCGGTGCACTAGTGGGAAATCCTGAAGTCGTGCGTGAATTGTACAGATTGAAGACGAATGTGGACAGCGGTCATTTCCTGCCGGTCATTGACGCATCAATTGAAGCTTTGACCGGTGATCAGAGCTGGATTCGAGCGCGCAATGAGATCTATCGCCAAAGAGGTGATGTGGTTCTCAGCTTTTTGCATGAGATGGGGTGGGCGGCTGATAGACCACGCGCCACGATTTACGTTTGGAGTCCGATCCCTGAGGGATGGAATTGTGCTGATTTTGTCCGGTCAGCTCTTGATGAGACCGGTGTTAGTATGACACCTGGCACTGTTTTTGGATTGAATGGTGAGGGTTATGTTCGCATATCTCTGACAGTGTCGAGTGATCGATTGAGAACAGCAATGGAAAGGCTGAAAGGATGGATCCAGAAATGAGGCTTCGATATCTCACCGCAGGTGAGTCGCATGGTCCCGCGCTGACAGCAATCCTGGAAGGGCTTCCAGCAGGATTGCCGCTTCCCGTAGACGTAATTAACAAAGAACTAGCACGGCGACAGAAAGGCTATGGAAGTGGTGTGCGCATGAAAATTGAGAAAGATGCTGTTAAAATTCTTGGTGGAGTAATGGAAGGCAAGACGACAGGGGCACCCCTTGCTCTGCTGATAGAGAACCGCGATCATGAAAAGTGGCTAGATAAACCAATTACAGCATTCACAACCCCACGCCCAGGGCATGCGGACCTAACAGGTGTTATCAAGTATGGTTACTGTGATATAAGACCGACCTTGGAGCGCGCTTCGGCACGAGAGACGGCTGCACGGGTGGCTGTGGGGGCGGTCTGCAAGCATTTATTGTCCCAATTTGATATAGTTGTAGGTGGCTGGGTTATTTCAATTGGGGGGATCGAAGCTCAATTAGATGATATTTCGCTCGAAAAGCGGTTTGAGATGGCAGAGATGAGCCCGGTACGCTGTCCAGACGAACGTGCATCTGAAAGGATGATGACTCGTATAGAACAAATCATGAAAGAAGGCGATACATTAGGCGGAATAATCGAAGTAGTTGCCCTGGGTTTACCGGTTGGACTGGGTTCTTATGTCCATTGGGATAGACGCCTGGATGCTCGACTGGGCGCTGTTTTGCTCAGTGTACAGGCTGTCAAAGGTGTGGAGATAGGACCTGCGTTTGAGAATGCGCATCTTTCAGGGACGAATGCCCATGACTCAATCCGCTTGAATGGAGATGAACTCGTGCGCACGAGCAACCGGGCTGGGGGTTTGGAAGGAGGCATTACGAATGGTCAACCTTTAGTCCTCAGAGCAGCGATGAAGCCGATTGCCACTACTTTGACTCCCCAAGAAACTGTGGATTTGCAAACTGGGGAAGAAGTGCTTACACAATACGAACGTTCAGATTTTTGTCCTGTGCCGCGCGCAGTTCCTATTCTCGAAGCAGTGGTTGCATATGTGCTGTCGGATTCTTTATTAGAAAAGCTGGGCGGCGACTCGATAGATGAAATGATCTCCAGGTTCGACAAACTACGCCGGCCGCGTTTAAGAGAACTGTACGTTGATGGTGAAGAACATATTTATTGGGGAACTCAGGAGTAATTAACCAGTATGTCGGCAGCTCTGCGTTCAAAAATTTTTATTTATGGTCCGCCAGGTTCAGGGAAAAGTTCTCTGGGTCGACGATTGGCGCAGGAATTGCGGTTATCCTTTGTTGATCTGGATGAAACCATAACGATAAAGTCTGGGATGACAATCGTGGATATCTTTAATCAGGAGGGAGAAGCCAGTTTTCGGGAACGCGAGAGAGCTTTGCTTGAGGATGTCGTTAATGAGGGGGTGGATGTGGTTGCTCTGGGGGGTGGTACTTTACTAGATACGTATAACAGGACTCTCGTTGAATCTAAAGGGATTGTGTTGTGTCTGACTGCGTCTGTAAAAAAACTGCTCGAACGTCTTTTGGTCGATGATAATGAACGTCCGCTGATCTCGAAAAATATACCGATGAAGCTAAAAAACCTACTTGAAGATCGTGGTGACCATTACGCGTCTTTCCAGTTGAAATTAAATACGACGGAATTGCCGCTTGAATCATTGATATGGAGAGCATTGGTAATGTTGGGCATGTTTCATGTGACTGGAATGGGTGAGGGATATGATGTGCGTGTCGAGGTGGGTGGCATCAATCACCTGGGAGATGCTTTGACTATACGAGGATTATATGGACCGGTTGTAATAGTCAGTGATAATAATGTTGCCGAATATTACTTAGATCAAGCTATAAACACATTAGAAAACTCTGGTTATGCGGTCAAAACTGCAGTGTGTCCGGCGGGAGAAGAGTATAAAACTATCGGGACGATAGAAACGTTGTGGAATGTTTTCTTGGATGCAGGTCTCGAACGCAGAAGTACGGTTGTCGCTCTAGGTGGTGGAGTTATGGGGGATTTAGCGGGATTTGCCGCCGCGACTTATAAGCGCGGCGTCCCGTGGTTGGTTGTGCCGACTTCGTTATTGGCTATGTGTGATGCCAGCCTGGGCGGCAAGACCGGCGCTGACCTGCCACAAGGTAAGAATCTGATCGGCGCGTTCCACCCGCCAAGTCTTGTTTTCATCGACCCCGCAACTTTGGGTACTTTGCCAGAAGAAGAAATGCGTAACGGAATGGCAGAAGTGGTAAAACATGGAATTATCGGCGATCCTGGTTTGTTTGAGGTTTGTAACCTGGGATGGGAAGCTCTTACGGATAACTGGGATGATATCATTCGAAGAGCAATAGCGGTGAAGGTACAAGTAATTCAAAATGATCCTTATGAGAAAGGTGATCGATCCGTTTTGAATTTAGGGCATACACTCGGACATGCCATCGAAGCGGTGTCGAATTATAAGATCAGGCACGGTGAGGCGGTATCAATTGGGATGGTAGCATCTGCCAGGCTGGCGGTGCGGTTAGGGATTGCCGAGCGTGATGTGGAAGCCATTATTCGCGAGACCCTGCAGGGATTGGGGCTGCCAACTGAAATCCCTGGAGGAATTGATCGTGAACGACTCCGGGATGTGATGATGTTAGACAAAAAGCGCACCAGCGGTAAAATTCAAATGATCATGCCTGTGCGAATTGGTGAGGTCAAGTGGGGAATTGAGATTGAAGATACAGGAATATTGTTAGAAGGAGGTGATTAGTGATTCCAATCTTAGTTTTGCATGGTCCAAATCTGAACTTATTGGGGGAAAGAGAGCCTGATATATATGGCGGTTTGAGTTTGACAGAGATCAATGATCGAATAACTAACCAAGGTAATGAGATGGGGTTTGAGATTCAGACCTTTCAATCGAACGTTGAGGGCGAATTAATAAATGCATTACACGAAGCGCGTAAGTGGGCAAAAGGAGTGGTTTTTAATCCCGGAGGTTACACGCATACTTCAATTGCTTTACGTGACGCTGTGGCTGCAATTGGGATTGCAGTGATCGAAGTACACCTATCTAATGTATACGCCCGGGAGGATTTTCGCCGCGGCTCACTAATCGCTCCCGTATGCAAGGGTGGGATCAGCGGGTTTGGCTGGTGGTCTTATGTGCTGGCTTTGTACGCTTTTCAAGATATGTTATGTTAAGCGTGTGATCAGTATTCCCACTTTTACAACTGTCCTCCTGCATCCCAACTCTCTAAAAGGCGCTGGTATTGGGGATCATCATATCTGTCAATAGAAAAGCTGGGGGCATAAGAGGGAAGCGAGCTTCCAGTTACATGAGCGGCTAACAGTTCCCCCGCTGCAGGAGATGCCATGATCCCGAAACCTGATAATGCGCCGAGCACATAAACTCCTTCAACAGGCAACTTCCCTATCAGGGGGCGGTTCTCGCGTGTTTTTGTGTAGTAGCCGCCGTCGACCACCGGTTTAGGAGCTTTTCCGATATAGGACTGCAGTTCAGGAAGCATTTTTACCAGGCCACGTAGGACGATTTCAGGATATTGTGGATTAATCGGGATTGGAAATGCTGGTTCCACGGCCTCAGAGCAGTATTCCCAGAGCAGTAGGATGATTTGACTATCAGAACCTCCTTCTGGGCGGGTGTGTACACCGGGAGGCATTTCACCAAGCATCCATTTGAAATCTCCGTCCTCGATCAGTAATTCGCGCTCATCACTTTTCCAGGGGAGGTATTGTGAGTCATTCCAGATCAGCATTGGGGCATCTCGATCTAAAACGTTGAGATGATCTTTGAAAGCAACCTTTAAATGCAATTCGGAGTAAACCGGTAGGTCTATG
>CBFDCK010000126.1:0-9575 GCA_965603285.1 uncultured bacterium | reverse complement strand
ATTTGGCACCTTTTTGCAGCAATAAGGCTCTCGTCCAGTGGCGACGCTTGATCAGGAGAAGGTAACCAGCCAAGTTTGCGCAGTCGATGAATGGCGGAATTGGCTTTTTCCGGCTTAACCAGAATTGAATATTGGTCAGGAGGGTTTGCGGAATAATCCAGGTGTCCCTGCAGGATGAATGCCAATCCTCCAAGGGCGATAAATTTGATTCCATCGCTTTCGAAACCTCGCAATGGTTGGACTAATGCTTGCAATGCGAGTTGGTTCCTTGTCCAGTTCTTGTGGGTGACTCCTTTGATTTTCATCAGCAGAGGATCATCTATTTCCTGTCTATGCAGATTGCGGTAGATCAATGGAAGCAGGTGGAACGTCCCGGGGTGAAGTGGACCGTCTAGATCTACCATGACTTTCCAAGCTTGCCAGGCTTGTAACCCTTTTTCGTTATGCAAAAAGGCTGCTTGAAGTAGTTGGTCTTGCAGTAGATCGGTCATGTTTGATCAATAGAAGATTGTGTTTCTGAATCTTCGTGTTGGCGTGCCTCCAGCTGGTCTTGCCCTATTTCGTTTTTCCGGCGTCGATCCAAGGCGGCTTTCAGGATGTGCAGGCGCTGCTGTTGTTTATCTTTCAGGCGCAAGCCTTTGTTTTCGGCGTGCAACCTGCGATAGTACAATAGATCTGGCAGCATAACCATTTTCAAACCAACTTCCCTGGCGTGGATGATCCAATTCATGTCTTCCCCAATCTCCCAGTGATACCCCAAAAAACCCACCTGGAAAAATGCCTCCCGCTTAACTAACATTGTATATGGGAGATATCCTGGCATAGGATTTTCTGGACATATGATTCTTTTTCTTGTATCTTTATCCAGGTCAGGACTGTAAAACTGCTTAACGTGCCCGAAAACAGCATCTACCTGCGGGTCATCATGGAAAACTTGCATCTGGAGAGACAGTTTATTTTTTGCCCACATGTCATCTGCGTCGTGGAAGGCCAGGTAACTACCGCGTGACAGGTGCACGCCCTGATTGCGAGCTGTGCTGGAGCCTGCGTTGGGCTGGTAAAAATAGGTGATCTCAGGCTCATAGCGAAGCGCTACCTCAGCCGTGCTATCTGTGGAGCCATCGTCAATGACAATCACCTCAAATGGTTGATAAGTCTGCGCCAACGCACTCTCGATTGATTCCGATAGGTAACTCTCGCAATTGTAAACAGGGATTATAACGCTGATAAGATTAATATAATCCATCCTTACTCTCTAAGAATTTAAGTGGCTATTTTGGTTTAAGGACAACTTATGGTAAATTTTATCGTAAGCATCAGCTGTTTTTTCCAGGCTAAAGATTTCCTGGGCATGTCGACGAGCCGCATCGCCCATTTCTTGAGCAAGCTGAGGGTGATCAAGCAGGCAGGCAATCGCCTCAACCAATCCCTGCACATCCCCTGCCTGTACGATCAACCCGGTTTGCTGGTGAAGGACGATCTCAGGATTCCCACCCACGTCGGTAGTGATAATGGGTCGCGCCATATGGGCTGCTTCCAGAGCAGCCATGGGAAGACCTTCTCTGCGTGAAGGCAGGATAAGCAGTGTGGCTTCGTTGAGCACTTCCGGCACCTCTTCTGGAGGAACCCAACCAATGAATTTAACTTGCTTCTCAAGTCTAAGCGAGACAGTTAGATTCCGTAACTCTTCCCGCTGCAGTCCGTCTCCAGCAATGGTCAATCGTAAGTAGGGGTAGCGCTTGACCAGTAAGGTCATAGCTTCGATGACCAGGTCAAAATGCTTGCTTGGAATCAGCCTTCCCAAACACAAGAGTATTGGCGGGTCGAATGGCAGCAGGTCCGGGGTAATCCCTGGTGGTTTTATTCCGTTGTGAATCACACTACAACGGGTGGCGATCTCTGGTTTACTTCTGATGGCATCTTCTAGGGTAGCTTTGGATACAGCTGTAATCCAATACGCTTTTTCTAATAGTTGTCCCATTATTGTATCTGAATTGGTGTTCTTCAGATCAGTTATGTTGGTATGTAAACTGACCAGTGTTGGGGCAGGATGAGCTTGGATGGTCTGCAAGTGAAAAAATCCACTTGGGTCGACGGGGTGAATATGTACTAGATCGGGTTGGAAAGTTTTCTTGAGGGCAGCCACTCTAATTCGGATTTTCAACAATTGCTGCAAATTTTCTCTCCTCACCGCAGAACGAAAGTGGAAACGGTAGATAGGAATACCCTTATAGTGCGTTTCATTGGGCAGGGGAGTACGGCCATGTGAAGTAACTACAGCTAGCTGGTGGCCTCGTTTTACGAGTTCAGGCAAGAGGCTGGCTGAGAGAGTCTCTATACCGCCAATATCCGGTAAGAAAAGTTGAACCCAGTACAAGATTCTCATTATCCTAACCCTTTGCCTGTAGGTTGAAATGGCATTCTAGCCTCATCGAAATCATGGAATTTCGGCAGTTGGGCCTGCTGGGGGTTCGATTTACGCCGAATTACACTTTTTTTCAATACCCGCATCATCCCTTGTACACTTGATTGGGTCCGGCTGTAATTACCTTCATGCATGCGGTACCGCTGCGTGATAATTTTCAAGATGAGCATCGATACACCTTTCTCCCTGGCACGCAGGAACCAATCAAGGTCTTCATAGTTTGGTAAGGACTCATCAAAGTTCCCGACCTTTTCGAAGGTCGATTTCCTGAATAACGCGCTACCAAGATGCATGACTATGGCAGTGTTGTCCGTACCTTCAAATTGTATCTTTCCCCTGAGTACTGATAACAGGCCGAAATATTGCGTGCGTCCCATTACTACTTCCAGGTTTGGATCCTGCAGCAGGCGTTCTAGCTGCAAGTGTAACCTACCAAGCGGCCAAAGATCGTCTGCGTCGAGGAAGGCGATGACGTCGCCGCGCGCCATCGCCAAACCCTGATTGCGAGCGGCTGAAGGCCCCTGATGTTCCTGGGAGAAGAAGCGAATGTCGTCCCCAAGGTTATTAATGAGCGCCGCGCTGCTATCTGTGGAACCATCATCCACAATGATGATCTCCATCGGTTGGTAATCCTGTTGCCGGACGCTTTCGACCGCTTCGAGCAAGAATCGCTTGGCGTTGTAAACCGGGATGATAACGCTGACAAAAAAGGGATCTACTGCCATCTTATTGATAATTCGATAATAATTCCATAATAGTTGGTGGGATCTGAGCCAGATCGGTGCCCAGATCCAGGTAAAAACTGGGTACCTCACGTACAAGCCTGGACATGAATTCAAAGGATGTACTCCCCTCGTTTACCAATTGGAAAATGGTGCTGGGCGCAAGTGCCATAAGACCTGCAGCAGGTGAAGCGGGTTTGATGGACGTATGCATTCCGCCAGTGATGCGGGGAATCAGCAGAGCGCGCAGCGGGAATCCCTTAATAATTTTCTGGGGATGGCGTTTGTACAGAAAAAACAGCGCCTTCTCGCTGTCCAACCGGTCTGCGTTGCTGATTTCAGTCCTCAAGTGTGGTAATCTGTTGAGATCTAGTGGGTCCATTTTGGCAGTGCTGTAAAGACTATAAACATAAGGGGAAGGCTTGCTGGTAAGCAGGCAGTAGTCATCCCCAGCTATCTGGAGCGATGAATCCAGGCAAGCCAATGTAGTGGTGGATTTTCCCGAACCGCCTTTACCGATGAGCAGTACACCTCCTTTGTCTATTCCGAGCGCAGCAGCATGCACAAATTGTCTGTAGCTGTTGCTGAACCACCAATCTAAAAGTGAGCGCAACGGGGCGCCGCTTTCATAGTAAGGTAGTTTTTGAGCATCTTCCACCCAGAAAATCGCCTTACCTTTATGAGAATCCAGCATCAAAATCATATCAGCCGTGTAGAAATACATGCGGAAGCGACCGTCATTATAATGAACGCGTTCTTCATCCGAGCGTAACTCCTCCCCGAAAGCTGAAGAAGCACTACCAGACCTAGGGTGAAGCGGGAAGGGATTGTGGGTGGATGCACTATCCCAAAGGCAGATGGTTAGCTGTGGAGAAGTAGTAGGAGCCTGTCCTAAATGCTCCAGAGCAGGAGCGATTCGGGGTGTTAGAGCCGATCCGGCAAAACGTAACCTTATGGTCTGACCGCCGACATTGAAGAAGTGACTGTTGGAGTCACTATCAGCCTGCTCTCCGTGTTGGAAAATCTGATAAACAGCATCAAAATAGGATGCAGGGCTATCATATGCGCCTAGCTGATATTCTCCAGATTGCATACCTGGTCGAGCTATCACGGTTAATTGATATCTGAGCCCACATTCGGCCAACCGCTCTCATCAACTTCATGGATGGGATCTAATAATAGCAAATCCTGCATGTCGGTATATTTATGCAGTTCAGGCTGATTGAAAGGGGGTCTTTCGGTGGGTGTGATCACGTTTCCAGAAAAGTTCTGGTCATCTGTCTCCTTAGAAGCAGAGACGATGAGGTTTTCACGCTGAAGCTCAGCAAGGAAATCTAATACACTTCTCTGGATGGTTTTTGGGTCACCAGCATAGTATTTGGTAAAGGACTGGATGATCTCATCTGCTGAAGCACGCTTATCGACCAGTTCCCAGATCCTGGCCCCGGTCTGGTCGATGCTGTAGTAATGCCCCATTTCCATGTTGATAATCACTGCTTCTCCTTCAATAATTTCATGAATAATCGTTGGACTATTGATTCGAAAAACCTGGGAATAACTCATGGTTGACATCTTCTCCTAGTTGAATGGTTGTCAGAGCTGCAATCACAGCTTTTATTATACCTGACGAAGTTCGTATGTTTCCAGGATTCTACAAAACCGTTAGTAGTTTTTGGAATTATCGCTGGTATATGCGTGAGATCGAATTTTCATAATCCCAATTATTAATAAAAGTGATGTGACATCGCCCTAATTACATTTAGTAATATAACAAGTTAGCGAACACAGTCAAAATATGATAAGATCTATTTGCTCTTGGAGTTTTTAAGGTATAAAATTGAACAGCGCAAAATTGTCATTTTCTTGTCTTTACCAAAGCAAGATTTACTCATTTTATTTAAAAAGTTGGACTGACAATATTAAATTAATTAGATCGTTTGCACTTTCTATGATCAATTGTAGGTCAAAAGAGAAGAAATCCAGTGAAATGAAAGATAAGCGATCAGATTAATTAGACTATTTCCGATGAACATCACAATCAGGATTTTTATATAAAGGAAACAAATTTGGGTAGACTTCCTGATCGCGTGGCAATAATTGGAACAAGTATTCCTGGTGGAGGGGCAGTGCTTAGTGTACACTTGCGCCGATTTTTAGAATCCCACGGAATAAGCGTCGATTTTATTGATGGAAACCTGTATACTTTACGCGAAATCTATAGGCAGCGCGCCAATCCCTCAGCAGCGAAAGAACCTGTATTAAAGTGTGTACTTCAAGAAATTACTCGTCGACTCAGAGAGCACAAATATCCAATTGTGATCGCAATCGAGCGAGAGGATATTTTTCTAGAAAAATTTCCGACTTCCTCCCGTCGTTTTTACTTCTGTACAGCACCTTTAGCATATGAGCGCTATTATCGATGGTTATATAATGGTGAACCTGAGGCAGAAAATAAACTGCAAAAAGCATTAGATATAGAACGGAGTATATATGAGTCGGCTGATATCATCACCTTTGCATGGAATACATATGAAACTTTCGTACGCAAAAATGTATACAACGGGAACAACATATTCTCTCATCCAGGATTAGGGTGGTACGGCTGTGAACCACGAACAAAGAGGGTAGAATATCAAGAAGCTCTTAAGTTGATCTACCTGGGAAACATTGACTATTGGTCCAACCCAACATTGTTGGCAGATTTGACGGAACGAACCCAATTCCCTATACATTGTTATGGCCGAGCTCTTGTACCTTTTTCAGGCGTTAAACACTTTGGTTATGTTAAAAACGAGTGGGAAACCCTTAATAAATACCAATTCGGTTTGAACACTGTATCCACCGATCCACTTCGAAAAGTGGGTTTTCCCAGTAAGGTTTTCACATATTTAAATGTGGGATTACCTTCATTATCTCCTACTTGGCAGATTTTTTCTCACCAAGTTTCTGGAGTGATTCCCTACAGGACAGATAATTTTGTCGAACTTGTTGAAAAGCATCACAAGCAAGATATCTGGCAGAAATTCAGTAATTTAGCTTATGCTCAAGCACAGGAATTACACTGGCAGAAGGTTCTATTCCCCTTATTAGAGCTCCTGAAGGAATAAAAACCACTTAAGATTTTCGAAAATAGTATGTGAATGTCTGTATTCCTTGTAACAATTTCAATCTGATGTTAATTCACAAACATTAGATTGGTTGTAAATACTTGATAATGATCAATCAAAACCCATTCGTAAGTGTAATTATACCGGTTTATAATGGTGAGAGATACCTGGCTGAAGCTATCAAAAGTGTCTTAGCGCAAACTTATCAGAATTTTGAGCTGATTGTAATCAACGACGGATCAACTGATAATACATCGAATATCATCGCTCGTTATCAGGATTCGCTTCACAGCATTTACCAACCGAACGCTGGATTGCCTGCTTCGCTTAACCTGGGTATTTCATTATCAAGAGGGGAATGGATAGCGTTTCTGGATGCAGATGACCTGTGGCTTGAGGAAAAACTATCACGACAGATAAGAATGGTAGTAGAGAATCCAGAAATTGAAATCATCTTTGGTCACGTGCAACAATTCTTGAGTTCAGATTTAGATGAATCTACTCAAAAAAAAATCTATTGTTCAACAGTTCCAACACCGGGATATCTTAAGATAACCATGATGACCCAACGGAAAGCTTTTGAGAAAGTAGGTTTATTTAGGGAAGATCAGTCGATTGGCGATTTCATTGAATGGTATTTACGAGCAAGCGAGGCCAATCTCAATATATACATGTTATCAGAAGTTGTAGCAAAAAGAAGATTGCATGCTTGGCACACCACGGACAATAGTCCGGAATCAAGGAAAAATTACGTCAGAATTCTAAAAGCATCGCTTGATAGACGAAGGGCTACATCTAAGAAAAAAAATTCATCTAATGATATCCGATAAACTCGTACTCTTGCCCACAAAGGAAAAGTGTACGTCCTCGGAATTATTCGGACAAATCAAAGGATTATCAAGAAGAGACTCTGTTGCCTACAAGCAATTGCACATAATACATATTCATAGCATTAAAATGCTGGGTGCGCCACGGATATGCTCCAATCGCCTGCGCTTGAGAAACCTGGCCAGGTCTTTGGAAAGGTAGGCTGGTCCGTTGTCAGTAAACAACCTGGGATGGTGCTGTACTCTGGTTTTCTCTTACCCCGATTTCTTCGGCGCCATCAGCAAAGTCTTTTCCACATCGTCGGCATTCATCGTGGGAGAAAGCTTCCAGGTCAGAATGTAGCGGGAGTAAACATCAAGACGGTCGAGAGGTAATACCATCCCCATTTAAATACTTTAAATCGGGTGAAATCCGTCTTAGTGGCGGCTACGCTATTTCGGATTTTCAACAATTGCCCCAAATTTTCTCTCTTCACCGCAGAACGAAAGTGGAAACGGTAGACACCCCATCGGTTGGTTACATTAAAGAAGCGTCGCATTTTGGTTCATATCCGAGATCGTGAATAGTATTTGAAATATCCCAAAACCTATCTTTATTATTTGAAACCCCATAATAAATTCCAAATCTAACCTTTGATTTGATACTTTTCTTAAATAGTTGAGCAACGTCTTTATGACATAACCAGGCGGATAGAATCCTGGAGTATCTTTTTTTTGGATTATCGTCTTTGATAACAGTCCCAATTCTGAGGCAAATTGACTCCAAACCAGTTGTTTCATAATACATTCTAGCAATAATTTCACCAAATTCTTTACTTATCCCGTAAAACGAAACAGGCCATACTGGATAGCGAGTATTGATCATGATCCTATTATTTTGCCAACCGAGCCGATTGAAAAATGCTTCATATCCATAGGTGACCTGATTTGAACTGGCAAATAAAATTCTTTTCACCCCGAATTTTTTTTGCAACCATATAGATATTCTTAGTATCAATAATGTTATTTTTCCATACAGATTTCCATTTGGCATCTGTTCTACTATCAGCCGCAAGATGAATGATACATGAGATAGGATTGATTTTTCTCACAACATCGAAGATTTGATCATAATGTGATAGATCTGCAATAAACATTCTGGCATGACTTTTGGGGGTTGAATTATCGACTCCGAATGCTTCATAGTTTTTTGACAAATGAGACCACAGAATTCCTCCTATCAATCTATTTGATCCTGTAATAAGTAACCTGCTGGTATTCAAATTATTAACCTTGTCTACATATAATTCGAGATTGAAAAAATCGCAAGGTATTTCAGCTCGTTGAAAGATTTATACCACTATAAATGTCACAACGACAGCCGTCACCAACACCAGCAGCATTCCGGGGAGCAGCGCCCGTTTCAGCTGAGATGCCCCACCAATAATCACAATGGCACCCTTGGCAATCGTATTGGCAATCGTAGCAATAATGATCGATTGGGCTGCCACAGTCATCGACACGGTACCAGCATCGCTAAGTTGTGCCAGAGAGATGGTGATAGCATCAACGTCCGCCAACCCCGAAAGTAAACTGGAGATATATACGCCTGTGTCCCCGAAGTACAGTTGGGCAGACCGGGCGACTACAAGGATGAGGGCATACAGCAGACCGAATTTGATAGCTGAGACAAGATCAAAGGGATTCGAGAATTCCTGGGTGTCTTTTTCAGTAGTTCTTTGACTCAGGTGCAGATAAACACAATAAAGTAGTCCTACCATACCTGCTGAGGCTATTGGTATCCAGATCAAGCGTAAAAGTTGAAGGTTCAGCACACCGACCTCTACAAGCACCCTGGCGAACATCACTGTCCAGGCTATCATAATCGCCAGAGCAAACGGTTTTGCTAAAGAGTGCTCGCGGTTGCTCCGTTCGCTGAAACCAAGAGTCACACCAGTGCTTGAGACCAATCCTCCAAGCAGACCTGTAATACCAATGCCCCGCTCAGTTCCAACAAGCTTGATCGCCAGGTAGCCGAGGAAGTTTATCCCGGATATAAAAACCACCATTAACCAAATCCTGAATGGACTTAACACATCGAATGGAGGTGGTAAGTTACTCTCCTTGGGCAAGACAGGCAGAATCACCAGGCTGATAACTGCAAATTGAAGGGCGGCGTAGATGTCCTCGCGAGTGAGAGCGCTCACCAGCCGGTCGGTCTCAATTTTTACTGATAGGAGTACGGTGGTTATGATTCCCAGAGCCGCTGCCAAAGCGAGGTAATTCCAGTAACACAGCGCACCGATTAAAACGGTGATCAGAATAGCAATTTCGGTGGTCAAGCCGACATGACCACGCCAGGCGTCGATAAAATAAGCGATTGAAGAAAGAATTCCGACCAGCAGGAGAACCCCCAGGAATGCAAACGAGGATTCAAATACATCGGCAATCATGGCAGCTAGAGCGCCAACCAGAGCTATCAGGGCAAATGTGCGTTCGCCGGCAAGCAGATCAT
>CBFDCK010000125.1:0-9875 GCA_965603285.1 uncultured bacterium | reverse complement strand
CCCGCCGGTATTTCCTTGGCGATCTCCAGGTCAAATGCTGCTAGTTTCATTTATACACCTCACACCTACTCTCTTCTCTCATTATTCCTATACGTTGAAGCGGAAGTAGATCACATCCCCGTCCTGGACGAGGTATTCCTTGCCCTCCAGCCGCATAAACCCGGCAGCTTTAACCGCGGCATCACTGCCGTACTGGACGAAAGTCTCGTAAGGTACAACTTCAGCCCGGATAAAACCGCGCTCAAAATCAGTATGAATCCCACCGGCGGCTTTGGGAGCAGTCGTACCTATTTCCACATTCCAGGCACGCACCTCTTTTTCATTCTTGGTGAAAAAGCTGATCAGTCTCAACGCTTCAAAGCCTTTGTGAATAACTTGCTCCAGTCCGCTCTGCTCTGCTCCAGCAAGCAGCAGGAACTCACGCTGCTCATCATCGCTCATCCCGGTCATCTCTTCTTCTAGCTTGGCGTACAAAACCACCACCTCAGCGCCCTGCTCTGCGGCGATCTCCTCCACCACCCGGATGTAAGCGTTCTCTCCAGACAGACCCGCTTCATCAACATTTGCAGCGTATATCAACGGCTTGGCAGTCAGAAAATTCAGCTCATGGTTCAGTGATTTAAAAATATCCAAATCTCTTTGCGGGAAGCTCGAGACTGGCTGTCCGGTCCCTAAATGTTCACGCAGCGAAGCCGTCATCTCTACGACCGGTTGCAACTTTTTATCCCCCTTCACCTGGCTGGAGAGGCGCTCAATTTTGCGCTCCAATTGTTCCAGATCTGCCATGACCAGCTCCAGATTGATGATTTCAATATCAGTGATTGGGTCAGGATCCTCGCTTATATGCACCACGTTGGGATCATCAAAACAGCGCACGACGTGCACGATGGCAGACGTTTCGCGGATGGTAGCCAGGAACTGGTTGCCCAACCCTTCACCCTGGCTGGCGCCTTTCACCAGACCGGCGATATCGACGAATTCTATTGTCGCATGGATTGTGTTTGGTACACCTACGAGCTCCGCCAGCTTTTCCACCCTGAGATCTGGCAGAGGTACAACAGCCCGGTTAGGCTTGATAGTGCAGAACGGATAGTTGGCGACCTCGGCATTTTGGGCGCCGGTCAAAGCATTGAAGACCGTGCTTTTACCAACGTTGGGTAAACCTACTATTCCGACGCTCAGGCTCATATTGTGTCTCCCTGACACCCGGTATGGGAATAAGATGGTAAACACCACATACCGGAATTTTTCCCATTATACCTGAGCAAGTAAACATCATCTGGGTACTACATTTTTTTATGTTGTGATTAATAATGGTATAGTTCATGACCTCATAATTGAGGCTGGAGGTACAGTTCAATGAAGAGATTAGTCATATACGATTCGGCTTTTGGCAACACAGAGCAGATTGCCAACACGATCGGGAGCACGCTTGGTTCCCCAGATGAGATTGAAGTATTCCGTGTAGGTGAAGTAAAAATGGAAGGACTTACTGGACTCGAACTTTTAATCGTCGGCTCTCCCACTCAGCGATTTAAACCCACGGAAGCGACCAGTGATTTTCTAAAGCGTATCCCGGCAAAATGGCTGCAAGGCACGAAAGTAGCTGCATTCGATACCCGCTTGACCATCGAGGAGATCGAAGAAACACGCATGCTACCATTTTTCGTCCGCATTTTTGGATATGCTGCCCAGCCCATCGCAAATAAGCTCAAGAAGAAAGGGGGAAAACTGGTTGCATCTCCGGAAGGATTCTACGTACAGGGTATGAAAGGTCCTTTGGTAGAAGGTGAACTTGAGCGAGCAGAAGCCTGGGCAAGGCAAATCATCGCCACGAAGTGATCACGGTCGAGTTTGATGGTCTTACTTCAGCCTTCCAAAGCGGTTCATTGCAATTTACTGACTGAGTTGGCTCTAGCTTGGGCTTTAAACCAAATGGGCTGTCCAAAAAAGATTGTTGGACAGCCCATTTTGCTCTGAGTTATCTACTTCCTACTTGGTCAGCTTATTCCAACCATCTTCCAATTGAGACCATTTCGAGCCAACCCATTTCGTGGCCTGATCCACTCCAGCGCCTACCTGCACAAGCGATAGATTACTGGAGACATCGCTCCAATTGACCACATTCCACCAGGAAGCAATATATTCCGCCCGGCGGTTCTCATATTTCAGGTAATAGGCGTGCTCCCATACGTCCAGTCCCAATATAGGCACCAATCCATCATTAATGGGATTATCCTGGTTGGGCGTGCTGGTAATGACCAATCCGCCGTCAGCATCCACACACAGCCAGGCCCATCCGCTGCCAAAACGCGTCATGGCGGCTTGAGTAAACTGCTCTTTGAAGCTTTCAAACGATCCGAAAGCGGCGTTGATAGCTTCAGCCAACTTACCCTTTGGCTCTCCTCCGCCATCCGGGCTCATGCTTGGCCAAAACATGGAATGATTGACATGTCCTCCGCCGTTGTTGCGCACTGCAGTGCGAATTTTTTCGGGAACATCATCCAGATTTGCGATCAATTCCAGGGCGGATTTGTCCTGCAGTTCATCATAGCCTTCGAGGGCTTTGTTCAGGTTGTTTACGTATCCAGCATGATGCTTATCGTGATGGACCGCCATGGTGCGGGTATCGATGTTGGGTTCCAAGGCGCTAAAATCATAGGGTAGATCGGGTAATGTGAAAGTCATAATAAATTCTCCTTTTAAGTTATATTTTCTGTTTCACCAAATTTACTATATTTTTCAAATTAATGCAATGAATTTCAATTGTTTTAAGAATTCCCTCACATATCCCTTATCCATTTCCCCCCTATCCCTTATAATACGAAAAGCCTTCTAGCGCTTTGTCAAGGATGAAGATTATATTTGATAACGTCAACGGCCTCCTTGACAAAGCTTAAAGTGTTTCGTCAACGATCAATTCTTTCCAAAAAATCATGTTTGACGGAACACTCGGCAATAACTACCAATAAACATCAAGCTGAAACCTCTATGAACCAAAACCATTTCCCAGTCCTCATCTTTCTCGGTCGACCGGCTTCCGGTAAAAGCGAGATCATCGATTGTCTCACCCATACTCCACTTCAGGAGAGGTTGCAGCGCTTTCACATTACCGAACTCGATATATTAGACGATTTCCCCATGCTGTGGACCTGGTTCGAAGAAGATCACATACTTTCTGAGGACTTTGGGGCCGCGCGCTTACACACTGATCCCGGAGGCTATTTTAAGTATCCTTATCTGTGGCACCTGCTTATCCGGCGTTTTGGAGTGGAATACCATAAGCGCTTGCGCGACGATCCCAACTACCATGATCGCACCACCACACTTGTGGAGTTCTCGCGCGGCAGCGAGCACGGCGGCTACAACCAGGCGTTCCAGCACCTGCCGCTTGACCTTCTCCAGCAAAGTGCGGTCATGTACGTGAATGTCTCATTTGAAGAATCGCTGCGCAAGAACCGTCAGCGTTTCAATCCCGACAAGCCTGACAGCATCCTCGAGCATGCGCTGCCGGACGAGAAACTTGAGCGCCTTTACCGGTACGTCGATTGGGAGCAATTCAGTGCTCCTGATCCTTGCTATCTGCAAATGGATGATATCCAAATACCCTACACAGTATTCGAGAACGAAGATGATGTCACGACCGGCAAACCAGACCTCTTAGAAGCCCGCCTGGCATCAACGCTCGATCAGCTGTGGAAATTAAACGCAAATCGGGATAGTTAATTCATCGATGCCAAGACCAGTCTGGTTCGTAGATCTGCTCAAAAAAGCCTATCCGACCCGTTACATTGCTGCCCTGCTCACAAACTTGCCCATCATCGAAAACATTACCAATTCCGGGTTCTTCATGGGGGATGATATCGTCTATCTACCGAAGGACACAACCATCCAGATCAACGAAGCGATCGCGGAACCCGAGGACATCGTGCTCCCTTCCCAGATTGTGGAACATTTTATCGAAACGGCTAATTATCACTGGATCATGGATTTTTGTCTGTGCCGTGAGGGCGCACACTGCCGAGATTACCCGCGCGATTATGGCTGTATCTTCCTGGGAGAAGCGGTCCTGGGGATCAATCCGCAACTCGGTCGCCTGGTTTCAAAAGAAGAAGCTCTGGATCACGCCCGTCGCTGCCGGGAGGCCGGACTGGTGCACATGATTGGGCGCAACAAGCTCGACACGATGTGGTTGGGCGTGAAACCAAGCGGAAAGCTCATGACCATCTGCAACTGCTGTCCGTGCTGCTGCTTATGGGGGACGCTTCCCTATATCTCCCCCAAGATCAGCCGCAAGATACAGAAATTGCCCGGCGTGACCGTCACGGTGACGGATCTTTGTAGTGGATGTGGGACTTGCACCGAAGGCGTTTGCTTTGTAGGTGCGATCGAATTCACGAACGGGCGAGCCGAGATCATGGACACTTGCCGCGGCTGTGGGCGGTGTGTAGAAATATGTCCCGACGGCGCTATCAGTCTCACAATTGACGAAACCACAGTATTCCAAAAGACGGTCAAACGCCTGTCCGGACTTGTTGATGTCACCTGAAGTGTAATGCCTATGTCTGAATATGTAGATTACGCCGAGTATTACGATTCCGACCACGACACCAAAATCGACCTTCCAAAACCAGATCCAACATTCTGAGATACGTTTTGAAGAATTCGATCAAACCGGCACCCTCATGTGAGCCGCCTGTTCCGTCAGCAATGCTCTCGTTTCGGAAATCGCCCTTTAGCTTTCTTTATCCATAACACTACCTATTATCTCCATCTGTAAATTCCTACCTTGGCGGCAGTCCATTATCAAAGCAGTAGTAGATCGTCTGGCGCGGCAGGCGGAAATATTCCACATCCTTTCTTACGGATTGAGCTACCTCGCCCTCGACAAGAACACGAGCGATGAAATCTGCGATAATGTTCATGTCATCTTCCTTCATCCCCAAGCGCGTGACTTCGATCGTGCCCATGCGCAGTCCGCTCGGACGATCCCAATCTTCGGGATTGTCCCCCGGAACCAGGTTCTTGTTGGTGATAATGTTCGCATCCGCCAGGCGGTAAGCCACATCCATTCCACCCCCGAATTCTTCCACGTCCGCTATGACCTGGTGGGTATCGCTGTAGCCTCTATCAGCGCCAAGGACAGGAATGCCGCGTTCATGCAGAGCTTTCCCAAAAGCTTTGGAATTCAGTACAATCTGGCGCATGTATGCCTGACCATATTCCAGAAATTCAGCCGCCGCAACCGCCAACGCAGCCACGCGGTTGACCTGGTGAGTGGCTACCAGCACCGGGAAAATTGACTCGCTGAGCGGTTCGGTAAGCTGCGGATCGTTCCATACCAGGATGCCGCTCTGGGGTCCGCTGAATGTCTTTCCCGCTGAGCCGAACAGCACCGCCGCCCCTTCTTGGAGCGGATCCTGGAACTGTCCCCCGGCGATCAAGCCTAACTGGTGAGCGCCATCGAAGGCAAACTTGCCGCCCCATTCGGCGATAATTGCACTCATTTCACGCACCGGTAGTGGAAAGAGGGTCATCGTCATACCCATAACGACCAGTTTGGGTTTGACCCGTTGTGCTGCAGCCCGGAATCGATCCAGGTCTACCTCTAATGCAATGGGGTCAAAGGGGATGTCAACGATCTTGAGCCCACGCAAACCGGCAGGTCCATCCAGCCGGTTGCTGGAATGCCCTCCAACCGGCTGCGGGGCAGACATGATAGTATCTCCCGGTTGGGTCAAAGCATGATATACAGCCAGATTTGCGATCATACCGCCCATCAGACGGTGATCGGCGTAGCGGCATTTGAAAACCCTTTTCAGCAGCTCAACACAAAGCGACTCCACTTCATCGATGTACTGGGTGCCCGCAAACCAGCGGTTGAGCCTACCAATGTGACCTTCGGCAGCGCGCGTGCCTATCTCCGATGATAACAGCGTACGTACTGTGGGACTGGTGGGGGCTTCTGGCGCCAGCAGGTTGATGCATCGTTTACCGCGCCACTCCTCGTTGCGCTTCACAGCCGCTATTACCTCTTCCGCCATTTCCTCGGGTGAATCAACATTATTCAGTATTGTACGCGCGTTTTCAAGTATCTCGCGGTCATGGACTTCAATCTCGCTGCGGGATGGGTGTGCTGTTTCAGTCATATGGGCTCTCCTATAAATATCGTATGATTATAACCAATATCCATAATATCGCTTGACGGATGTTGATTTGAGTTATATCCTTGTTCTATCGAAAAAGATCTCAAACCGCATCTTGGCAATTTGGAAGTCCCATGCCAGAGATCGATGTGTTTTTATTGAATCCGGTTTAATATATGCAACCAAAAATCTTTTATCCTGAGAGCACTATTCTTGTCTCTAAACTAGTTCAAGAAGAAAAAGTTCGCACGCTGCTCGGTAAATTGAAAAGCAATCAGCCCTCAAACTACGAACATAGTCTGCGGGTTGCTGTATTATCGCTGGACCTGGGTTTCGAGAACCAGCTCGAAAAACCTGATCTTAATTATCTGGGTTATGCCGGTCTGCTGCACGATATCGGAAAAGTGAGCCTCCCTGCGGATATCCTCTCGAAAAGGACAGTTTTAAACTCCACCGATCGCGCCTCATTGAACGAACATACTCGTCTTGGTTTCTTGGCTCTTGAAAGCTTCGAACCTGAGATCGTTAAGCACATCGTGGTTGCGCATCACGAGTACCAAAACAAACCATATCCAAGGAACGGAATTGACCGCCGAAAAGCAGAGCGCAGCACTCCGGGAAGGAGGTCCAACCGGTCTCAGGAAGCAGCATTAGCCCAAATCGTTGCCGCAGCCGATATGTTCGATGCACTCACCTCCCAACGCTCATATAAAGAAGCCCTCAATAAATCAGACACCGAAATGATATTGCGGGAACAATTTACCGGAGATGCGCTGTTCATTAATCAGGTCCTGCAGAGGTATGCCCCTTGATTTGGTATTGGCATTTCTAATAACCTGCTCTCACCAAAAATGGTAAGATTACATCCGTATATCAAACCCATGAATAAATACACGCTCGGCATTGACGAAGGCACCTCCGGTATAAAGACCGGATTGCTGGATCTGTCCACCCTGAAATTGAAGTATATTGCCATGCAAAAATACGAATGCTCGGCGCCCCAACCGCTCTAAATCTTTATTAAAAGCATCACGGACCCAACCATGAAAGCAATTCGGTATAACCCCACCATTCCCCGCTACGCCGCAGGTCTCGCATTGAGCAAGCTTTCCACCCGTTTCTTGTGGAGCGGTCTCTCCTGCACGACCTTTGATGATGTGCCGGAGCTATCCCTGCCAGGCGACGACTGGGCAGTCATCAAAACTCGCTATGGCGGTATCTGCGGCAGCGACATGAGCGCCATCCGCTTACATTCCAGCCCTTATTTTTCGCCCCTCACATCCTTCCCCTACACATTCGGTCACGAGAATATCGGGCGAATTGCAGTCGCAGGCTCCGCTGCCGGTGATTGGCGCCTGGGAGGGCGCGTGATTGTGGAGCCGACTCTCTGGTGTGCGCCGCGCGGTTTCGAGGATCTGTGTCGCTACTGCATACGCGGCGAAATCAATCGCTGCGAGCGGATTACCGAAGGGGCTCTATCACCCGGGTTATTTACCGGCTACTGCCGGGATACGGGAGGCAGTTGGAGCGAATATTTCCTGGCTCACAAATCGCAGCTTTACAAGGTGCCGGACCAGGTGAGCGACGAAAATGGTCTAATGGTCGAACCGTTCGCGGTCGGTTTACATGCCGCCTTGAACAACTTCCCCGGCGATGACGAAGCCGTGCTGCTGATTGGCGCCGGCACGATCGGTCTTTGCACGCTGGCTGCCCTGCGCGTTCTCGGATCAAAGAGCGAAATCTCCGTGCTCGCACGCCACCCATTCCAGGCAGAAGCAGCCCATAAGCTGGGCGCCAGCCGGGTTATTCCTACCGGTCACGGCGAAGATTATTACGCCGAGATCGCTGAGATCACCGGGGCGAAATTGCTGAAGCCGGTCCTGGGAAAACGCCTCGTCTTAGGAGGCTTCGACCGCGTTTTCGAGTGTGTCGGTAGCGACCGCTCTCTTGACGATTCCTTCCGATTTACTCGCAATGGCGGCAAGGTGGTCCTGGTAGGTGTACCTGGGATTTCCAAGGACGTCGACTGGTCTGCAATTTTCGCCAGTGAATTAGAACTCAAAGCCGCATACATATACAACCACGCTGAAAATTATAGCGGCAGGACATGGAAGACATTTGATCTGGCACTTGATCTTATGTCAAAAGGTGAACTCGACCTGAGCTGGATGGTGACTCACAAATTCGCCCTGGGTGATTATCGCCAGGCTCTGCAGTTCCAGACCCAGCGCGCCAAGAATCACTCCATACGCAGCGTATTTTCATTCGAGGATTAGGAAATGAACATATTGCTCATCGGCGCAACCGGTCAGATTGGTTATACGCTTACACTCGCCCTGTCCAGTACAGATCACCAGATTTCAATTTTGGTAAGAGACAGGCACAAATTACCTTTTCCCTCCTCGGTCAAGGTGATCGAACAGCGCGAATTCAACCGCACAGCTTTTTTAGAAGCCCTTTCAGGTATGGATCACGTGATATATGGCGTTGGACTGCCCGAGCAGTTCTTTCATGATGATACGATTTTTGAGTGCATAAACTACAGAATGCTGGAGACTTTCCTGGATGTCTTCAAAGATCGCGAACCTAAAGAATTAACGTACATATCCACATACGAAGTGTTTGGAGACATCGACGGTCTGATCCGCGAATCGCATCCAATCGCTGATGAAGCGCACATGACCCCCTACTTCGCAGCCATGACCAGGGCATACCACATGGCGATCGAATTCTCCACTCAATACGGGATAAACCTGGGGACTATCCATCCGGCCGCAGTTTACGGAGGATTAGCCACCGGGTTTGGCTTTACGAACTTCATCGAGGATTTATTGAGCAGGAAAATTTGGCGCAATCCTACGATCATCGACGGAAAATTCCCGCTGGTGCACGTCGATTCGCTGGCAGACGGGATCATTAAATCGATCGGGCATCCTGGCGCTTTCATCATCAGCGACCAGATGACATCTTTGAAAGAAATCGCTATCACCCTTCGAAAACACGCTCCTTCATACATCCCGATAACAGTGCCGCTTGGTATGGTGAAGGCAGTTGTGCCCTTGATGGAAGCAACCGCAAGAATGACAAACACCAGACCAGCAATCTCGAGCGTTCAAATTGATTTCTTAACCAAGGGTCTGGAGCCAAAGGCGGATAAAGCAGTTGCAGAACTGGGATCGAATCCCATGCCGTTGGATGAGGGGATTCAAAAGTACCTCACAGATAGAAAAAGTATATACGGGCAGTGAAAATCCATCCACGAAAGAACACACAAATGGTTAACCGCTAGTCTTTGCTCATAGAATCGCCGCGCTCATTTGTTCAGACCAATGGGTTTTTATTTCACCCATTTATAAAGGTGGAACTATAGATTCACACCACAGGAATTCGTGTATTCGTGAAATATTCGTGGACGGCCTCCCCCAAAAGCTGGTCGAACCCCCACGCCCGGGAACAAACGAGTGTCATTAGCGAAGCGAAGCATCTCCTCCTTAAGCAGTGGTTTTTATTGCCGAAGCAGTGTTCTGTACTGCCGGTTTCCCGTGCTCCATTACCGGTCGATACTCTCCCCACTGGCAGGGGGAGCTGGTCCCACGCCCGACCAAACCCCCTCCACTTGCATGAGTGAAAGGCTTGGATTATAATAAGAACATCCGGGCGCGTAGCTCAGCTGGTTAGAGCGCACGGTTCACATCCGTGAGGTCGTGAGTTCGAGTCTCTCCGCGCCCA
>CBFDCK010000124.1:0-10071 GCA_965603285.1 uncultured bacterium | reverse complement strand
GAAGGTGCGCGCCCTGAACGATCTGCCGGTATCGAGCCTGGATATGCCCCAACCCGATTATTCACGCTTCAAACGGGATTAGCCAGAAGCAAGACGGAGAGTAAAATACACCGGTTAAGGAGAACAGCATGAAATTATGGGGTGGGCGTTTTTCTGGCGAGATGGACCCCAGCGCCTGGGAATTCAACGCCTCGATCGATTTCGACAAACGTCTCGGTCTTCAAGACGTGCGCGGCAGCATAGGCTGGGCTAGAGCACTCGAAAAAGCCGCTGTGATCAGCGCTGAGGAAGCCCAAAAAATCATCAACGCACTAAAAAAGGCGGGTAGTGAACTGGAAAACGGGGAATTCGAGTTCAACGCCAATGATGAGGATATCCACACAGCCGTGGAGCGCCGGTTGGGAGAGCTGATCGGTACGCTGGCAGGTAAACTGCACACCGGGCGCAGCCGCAACGACCAGGTGGCTACCGACCTACGTTTATGGCTCATGGAGCACCTGCCGTTATTGGATGAATCCATACACAAGCTGCAAAACGTATTGGTAGAAAAGGCAGAAAGCGGATTACAAACAATTATGCCCGGCTATACGCATTTGCAGCGCGCCCAGCCCATCCTGCTGGCTCACTGGTGGCTTTCTTATTTCTGGCCCTTACAGCGCGACCGGCAGCGGCTTGCCGGTATGACGAGGCGCACAGCGGTCATGCCCCTGGGTTCCGCGGCTCTGGCTGGGACACCCTTCCCCATCGACCGGGTTGCTCTGGCAAAAGATCTCGGCTTCCAACACGCATCCCAAAACAGCATTGACGCCGTGAGCGACCGTGATTTCGCGGCTGAATTCCTGTTCTGCGCCGCGCTGACCGGCGTTCACTTGAGCAGACTTGGGGAGGCAATCGTCATCTTCTCAAGCGCAGAGTTCGGGTTCTTCGAACTACCGGATGCCTTTGCTACTGGTTCCAGCTTGATGCCCCAAAAGAAGAACCCGGACCTATTCGAGCTGGCGCGCGCTAAATCGGGCACCTTGCTGGGGAACCTTACCGGCTTGATGGCTGTGCTGAAAGCTCTGCCCTCCGCGTACGACAAAGACTTACAGGAAGACAAGCTGCCGCTCTTCTCGTCATACGACACCCTGGTGGGATCGCTCAACGTCCTGGCTTTGGCGGTTCAATCACTTAAGGCGCAGCCCGATAAGATGTCCGCCAGCGTGGATGCAGGCTTAATGGCGACCGACCTGGCGGACTACTTGGTTGCCAAAGGCGTTCCCTTCCGTGAGGCGCATGCAGCGGTTGGGCAGGTAGTGCGCAGAGCAGCGGAGGCAGGTACGCAATTGGACAACCTGCCACTGGAGGTATACACTTCCATCAGCCCGCAGTATAGCGCCGATGTGTACAACGTATTCGACCCGTTTCAGAGTGTATCGAAGCGCAATACTACGGGCGGCACCGCTCCAGAGGCAGTCGCCGAGCAAATCAAGGATGCCAGGGCAGCGTTAATAACAGTGGGGAGGGGATAAGGAACCTATCCGAATATTCGTTCTCCTTTTTACAACGAATTTACTTCAAAATTACTGCGGGTTGGTTATGCGAGTTTAAGATTCGTTTTATGTTAAAACCATACCATCCACGAATATCAACACGAATGGGGATCGCCTTAGTGTGAATAAGTTGCCTTAGTATGGATAAGGTATACCCATTATTGTTACCAATGCTGATTCAAATTCTCCCGATCACAGCATGCCGGCTCACAACCAACAAACTCCCGGATGAAGCGACGCTTTCTCTCGAGCAAGAAAAGCCCCAGGTGGAAAACACACCGCAGACACACATATTAAATGAAGAAAGTGGGGGTTTAAAAGGGGAAATGAAAATTTATGGCGGCGGATACGACATCCCTACTATAGTGGGGAGCTGTTGAAAGCGAGCCAGGAAACGTTATGAATTCGCATTCGGAGCAGACCCGCAGGTCTGGGAGGACGCTTCTCCGAGCATACACGTCCAGCCTGGGAAAGGCATCCCGTCGTTTCTGTTGGTACTCGCCGGTGAACGCCAGGCTTCATAAAAACAGGCGCTCATGCTCGCTGATGTTTTAGAGGGGTCAGGTTACAGCGTCCAGGTCTATAATGTAGCGGACAAGTTTTAACTTAACCTCCCGCGGGTTACGAGGTTGCATGCCTAACCAAAAGGGGGATTTTCAATAATTGTTTATTAAATTATAGAACATCAGTTCTTTTTTGTTGTATAATTAACCGACTACCAGAGTACAAGCAGTGTTCTCACTACAGACTATACAAAAATGCTTACCAAACCACCCACCCCGTGCGGAATCATTGTGCCCTGCGCGCTTATCTATAACCCAGATCTGCCGCCATCCGTCTTCCATACCTGGGTGCAGCTACGCGGGTTGACAGGTGATGGCAAAGAGACACCACCGCTCAGCATGAAGCAGCTCGCTGAGATCACTGCAAAAAGCTCATCGACTTTGTACCGTCAAATCACCCAGCTTAGGTTCTGGAACTTACTGCGCTGGCAAACTTGCGGGCAGGGGAGGATAATGGTGATCTTTGAAGAAAACCCGGGTAAATTCCTCATTGAAAACAAAGGTTCAGAGCTGGATGGATTTCCAGATTCTAAAAATTGGGAATCACCCTCTCTTAAGAGCTTAATTATTAATAAGGATCATAGAGGATTAAAAGAGGCACAAAACCCAAAATCGAGAATCGATTCTAAAGACCAGGAAAAATGCCCGCTTGCTATTTACCGCACCCTAACCAGGATCAAACCCAACCAGGTGCAGCGCCAGCATATCAAAGCCAAGGTAAAAGATCCCGACCTCTGGTACACCACCATAGAGCACTGGCTGGCGCACCGCTGGAATCCCAAGAACATCCCCGGTATGCTGGAGCTTTACCAGCGCGGCGGAGCCGAGCACTGCCGCTTCTGCCGCCCGGAGCAATCAAAATCTCAAATCGCAGTCCTGCAGGAGCTGCGGGAGGAGATCGAACATGGCAACACCCGATCAAATACAGAAAGTCCTTGAGACATTAACACTCGCTTACCCAACCAAGAAACTTGATAAACTATCCCTCGAGCTGTATTTAAGTTCTTAGCGGATATACCTGGACATATTCTTGAGGGTGCAGTCGATCAACATATCCGCACCTCAAACTGGTTCCCGAGGATAGCTGAGCTTCACAGCGCTGCGGCGCGTATCGGCGGCAGGGAAGATCTAACAAACCTGGAGCCAAAACACAGTAATAACTTAACCGCACTGGCAATTGAACTGGAAAAATCGTTTTTCAGGGAGGGCATTTTAAACCACAAAGATTGGATTGCCCTGGCTGAGCGCTTCGAGCGCGCCGGTAGACCGCACCGCGCTGAGAATATACGCCAAAAGTTGGCTCAACTTCGGTGGGCATCAAAGAACGATGCTTGGCATCCGGCATGCAAAGAACGCATGCTTAAAAGCGGATGCTTGCATATTTACTCGTTGGCATACTTCGTTTGGGCATACGAAGTATGCTTGGTAAAATGCTTGGCTGGGGGCTGTCTAAAAAGGTATATTCGACGACCTTCAAATGGGCAGGTTTAGAAACCTGCCCCTACATTTGGGGGCGGCTGATCCGGCATCCAAAGAGCGGATGCTTGGCATACTTCGTATGCTTGGCGAAAGCTTCGCTTTCGCAACTAGAAAAGTATCGTTAGCCTTCGGTGAAGGTGTCCAATACGCAAGCTGACCGGGTTGAAATACACGAGCTGGCATCTAAAAAGCGGATACTAATGACACCCATTTGTTCCAGGGCGGTGGGGAGATCGGGGAGACGATAAATGACTAATACTACGCGTGCGTGTCTCTCCGGTAGTGCCAATCGACCAGGAAAAGTGCCCCGATAAGAAACAGCGGTCCGGAGATCAGTAAATAGGCTGTCCAGTGACCTCTATCCCAGAACATCACGATATACAGCGCCCCCAACAAGAGAAATAAAACACCACCGACCCGTTCCCAGCGCCAGGCAATAAGCAGCACGATAACTATGATCGCAGTGGGAACGAGGTGCATAACCAGAGCCACGACCGTTTCCCAGAATCCGTAGCCTTCCGTAAACACGTCCAAGGCGAAGATGCTGATAAAAACGGCGAACAGAATGCCTAAAATCCGGGGCGCCCAATATATGATTGGTGTCATATTCGTTTTCATAGCAGATCTCCTGAAATCGACTGCGGCAAAAAAAGCGAATATCAATTTAGGTGATGATAGTGATACCAGTATATCAAGAATTGAGGTTAGATGGAGGGTGCACACCCCCCTCCAGCTCCCCCCTGGTAGGGGGGAGAGTTTTAACCCGAGAAGGAGTCCTTTACTGCTGAAGCAATGGTCTATTTGCCGATTATTTCTGAAATCTTCCCTTCTAACAGAAATTTTAACCTATAATATAACCACCAATAATATCGGGAGGTTAAAATGCGCGACGCTGTCAATATCACAATCGAAGAATTAATCATCCACATCCTCGATCCCCAGGGGCAGGGCTTGATTCTCTCCAACGTGCCCCTACCGCTGGAGGGGGACCAGGCGCTGGTCGATTACTTCACCAGCCATATCGAGACTACCCTGCGCGACTCATCCATCAAAGCCGCCAGTTTTAGGAACATCAATCCGCAGCAGCCGTCCGGTTTCTGCCAGGCGATCCTGAGCAAAGAGACTCCCATAACGGAGGGGGCACAAAAGCTGGCAGAAGCGTTGTATGGCATCATGGATGGAGACCGCCGCATCACAGCTGGGGACCTGGCTGTGATACTATTCGGTGCGGAGAACTATCCATATTCACGTTTTCTGGCAATCATAAAGATCGACCCGGCGCAAATCTTCCAGCATGTGATCCGCGAGGACAGGCATGGGAACGTGTATGTCAGCTTTGAACCTGAAAAGATGGCGTTCACCAACGAACGCTTGCAGAAATGCGCCATCGTCCAGCCGCTCGACCCACGTCACCCCGAATATGACATGCTGCTGCTCGACCGCCAGACCAGCCTGGAGGAGCGCTCCATCGCCCGCTTCTTTACTGAATCCTTCCTGGACGCAGAGGAAGCCTTCGACCCACGCAAATACAGCGAGCGATTTTACAGGGGTGTGGTCGCGGCACAAAACCGAGTCAAAGACCTGCTGACTCCCGAAGATGAGGCCGTGCTGGATGAGCACATCCGCAGCGCGGTCAGCTCACCGAGGGTTAACTGCGACGTCTGGCTGGAGGATCTCCCGCTGCCGGAGCAGGTTGTAGTGCAGATCGACGAGTCGATCCGTGAATATGTCCCCGAACGGCAGTTCAACCTGGATGCGAGTCTATCCAAACGCCTGGCGCGCTGGATCAAGGTGCGCGGCGACCACGGCTTCCGGCTTGACGTGCCAGCTGAAAACTACTACACCATCGTGGTGTCGGAGGAGCGCATCAGCGACGATCCCGACAGAGCGCCGTTTTACCGCATCGTGATCGAGACCGAGGATTGGAGGCGGGTGGTTTAACTGGGCAGGGAGGAGGGTAGCGGGAGGTTGGCTCGGATAACCTCCCGCGAGTTTTTAGATCAGGAACCCCGGAGTGGCATTTTCTAAATTTAAATGGTTTATGGTGAAGGTCACACGAAACCCGCGGGAGGATTTACGCGGGAGGTTGGCAAGGAACCCGCGGGAGGTTATTTTTTGGGCTCGTAGGGCTCGTATATTTCAGGCGGTAAGGTGTTCACATCATATATACGGGCATATTCTATGTTGTTGATCCAGACAGAGTGTTCCGGTTCGACTCCAGCGAGGTGAGTGAACAATCCCACCGGTATACCGCGCGCCCATTGAGTGGAATAAACAACCAGATAGTCCATTTCTTTCAGCTCTGAAATCTTTCTCTCGTCCCATATATACGACCAGAGCGTTCTGGTTTCACCTACAAAATAATAAGAAAATGGTCCATTACCATACCAGGATATGGCTTTCAAGTTTTCAGCATCCGGTTTGTTGTTCAAATATTCGGCAGCCAATCCCAATCCCTCACCGGAACCGACTGACAGGACTTCACCGGCTCTGCGGCTGCCTCCCAATAATGGGTTGAAGTACACAGAATAATAAGGATAAGTCTGCATGGTGCCAACTATTTGAACGAGAATAATGGCAGATAAAGCCAAATAGGGGAATATCTTTTTTCCAGCAAAAGGTTTTAAATGTCCGATCCAATCCACACAGGCATAACAACCTAAGCCGGCGATCAAATCCAACACCGGATAAACGGGGATATAGTATTTGTCTGATGTTTTACTCGCGAAGGTTAGAAAGAGCGTGTACACAACCAGAAATAGGAGCAAACCTATCACCGCTCTACGAACTTTCTTCTCCTTGAACAAGCTGAATTTAAAAACATAAGCAGCCAGGGCGACCACAAGCCCAAATAATATTACCGGCGTGGCATTCCAAAGATATCTCCTGGGATACCGCAGATAATACTCTATTGACTTAGAAGAAAATGGGAAGCGGATTTCAGCGGCTTCCATTATCTCGCCACTTTCTGAAGGCAGGTCATCTTCGACAACTTGAATAACCCTTCCAGCCGTAAGCGGGGAGAGCAACAACTGCTTGAGATTATTGATTGGATTTACCCACATCGCCGGGAAAAATATAACAATGGAAATAATGAATACCGTACCCCAAAGCAACAGTGGTTTGACCAATGAATCCACAATACCTACAGCCTTCTCGCTAAGGCTGTGCAGCCCATCTTTGCGCTCACAAAAATAACCTGTCAGAGCGATCAATACTACAGCCGGGGCAATTATCAACCCGGGCAATTTCGCTAATACTGCCAATCCCCCAGCTATGGCTGAGATCAGCAGGTAAAGCAAACGCCTTCCGCAGTACAGGTAGGCCAGAAATGCGAGTACGGACAGAAAAAGGAAGCCGCTCACAGGACCATCCAAATGGGCGAGACGTGTAACTGAGACATGAAATGGGTCAAAAGCGATGAGCAGAAATCCTATCAATGCTGGGAAGGTACCAAACAGGAGGCGGGCAAACACAAACGCTGCGGCTATCAGGAGAGTGTTGAGAATTACCATGATGAGGCGGGTCGTAATCAGCAAATCATGAGGATCAACCCCATGCGAAGTAATAAAATCTTCGAACATCCAATATTTATCGCTGTCAAAATAGCCCTGCCCAAAACCGCGGTATTCGGGAAAATCGAGCATATATGCCGCTGTCCCCGCCCACATTGTGACAACACCCGGGTGCTCTTTTGTGTAAGTGGCAGCGAAATCCTTTTGTCCAAGAGCGTAGTAAAAATTTGCCGACCGCACAAGCCAGGCGACTTCATCAGTCGCTACATAACGGTCAAGTTCAAACCCGCGTGGCAGCCAGACGATCAATGTCACCACCAGCACAAGAACAAATTGACGCCAAGGCAGACGGTTAGGAGTTCGATCTTTGGGGGAATCATGGTTCAATGGGGAAAAATCTTCTGACATATTTTATTTACCATACCAGCGGTCAACCAGGCGCCGCGGAGTGAAGAAATAAAGTTCGTACAGTACCATCAAAAATACACCCGCATGGATTATACAAACCAGATTGGCTGCCCGGATCGACCTGCCGCCAAGATGAATGTATTGGATTTCCTCCACAAGCTTATTCAGAACCACAAACAAGGAAAACAGGTACGGCAGGTACAGCCCGTAAGTGAAACGTCCAACATAGAAGTTGGCGATGGGGGCAAACCAGGCAAACGAAATCAGGTAGCCTCCAAAGTACGCCAGGGCAAAGACGAGCAGGAATATATACCGCCGGCTCAGTTTCAGGCTCAGGCGAATATTATACAAGCAGAAAACGAGCAGGACAAATGAATAAATGGCAGGAAAATTGAAGCGCCCGTACGGTTTACGCAAGACAGCGAACTCGCTCTGAAACCCGCTAATTAAGCGCCTATAGATTTGCTGCGGCGTGTGGTCGCGCAGGTATTTTCCCATTGATGGGATTTGATCGGGCGGCATGTCCAGTCGACCCCGGTCATCAACGTGGGACTTTGCCCCTTCTTCCACCTGCTCCCATGAATCGTACCAGGCGTAAAAAGTGGTATTGACATTGTAAAAGTAACTCCCGAAGAGGCGTTTATTCTCGAGCAGGTAGGGGGAAAGCAGCGTCAGGAAGACCAGCACCATCAGGACCCCGCTTGAGGCTCGATAGCGTAGTAAACCCGGGCCGGCTATTGAGCTGGCTTTTGAGCTAGTATTTGAATCATGCTTCATCACCCGGTCCTGATTCCAGAGTGAAAACTGTTGGACGATATACACAATCAGGAACAAAGCCAAAGCAGGCAGAATCGAAGCTTTTGCCATATATGCCAGCGCTAACACCAAGCCGGTGGCGGCAGCAAGCCAAAGGGAAGGCTTTACCAACATCCAACCCATCAAGATGAAACTAACATAATTCAGGAAATAGAAGAGCAGTTCCGGCTGGACATAGCCAGCCTTGTACACAAATAAGCTCACTGCCGCAATGAGAGTCAACAATACAGACTGCTCGGTTGGGATAAATTTCCTGGTGATAAGATACACTCCAATCAGCAGTATCAGCGACAGGTATATGTTGACCTGCTGGCTGCGCCTGAAAAAATCCAGCTCTGTCATCTCTGGATGATAAAAAACCGCCAGCAAATAGGGGAAAAGTGGGGTTCGATTGCGGTCCCCTTTGTATTGGAAATCTGTCTGGTATGCCGTCTCGGCAATGCGCAGGTAAGATCGCTGGTCGCTGAATTGAGGCTCCCGGTTCACATCCTGGCTATGCTGATTCACCTGCCGGTAATACTGTACACCAACTAAAACGAACAGCGCCACGATCAGGAACAGGGCGATCTTATACTTCTGGTCGAGCTGTCTGATCTGGGAGTAAAAACGCCTGATCCCATTCCAGAGATCAGCGTGGTAGACCTTCAAGGCAGAAAAACCCTGCAGGCAGACCAGCGAAATGAATAATATCAGCGGTGATAGGCGCAGGAAATAAGCCGAGTAGCGCGGATAAAGACTACCCCAGGCGACCAGGAAAAAGACAGCCCCCAGGATGCCTGCCAGGAGCAAAAAAGCAATGCTGCGAGCGAGGGTTTGGTGAGGCGTAGATCCGTCCATGAAAACCCGGACTTCACGTCCCAGGTGTGTCCCCCGACGCAGATTGATCCATATCCACAGCGCGATCAATACAGCGAGAACCAATCCAAGCGCAATGAGCAGGCGGAAAGGCGATAGACCAAACATCCAGGCGTTATTTGGATCAGACGGGATGATAAGCAGGAAAACCAGGCAGAGAATTCCCTCCAGTGCTGTAAGCCAGAAAATTTGCTGGCGGTTATCCATCACAAGCTCTCCATGATATCGAGGCGTGCATGACACGGCTTTTGACGCGCCTGCGTCCAACCCGAGAAGGATATTTGATGCAGGCAAGCAGATTAGCTTGGATATAGGTTAATGGTGTAGAGTACGATTTTGTGGATAAGATAATGTTTTCTTCCGGGTTAGATTGCCCCAATTATAGCCGATCCTTATCGGCCCTGGTCCTACATAGATGCACGAATCGGGGGCTTATGCTCGATACGTGATTTGGTGAGGTAAGGCTGTTTATGTCCCAGTAGAGAAACCTGTCGCGGGTTAAGAAATACTGTGGCGGCGAAGTGGGTTTTGGTGAAGTTAATTGATTTATGGGGAACGTTTCAAGGAAACCTCCCGCGGGTTAATTATAACTGGAGCGACGAAGTGGGTTTTGGTGAAGTTAATTGATTTGTGGGGAACGTTTCAAGGAAACCTCCCACGGGAGGTTAACGGAGGTTGGCGCACATAGAACCTCCCGCGGGTTAAAAAGAACTGGAGCGACAAAGTTGGTTTTGCTGAAGTTAGGTAATTTATGGCGAACGTCTCACGGAACCCGCGGGAGGATTTACGCAGTAGGTTGGCGCACTAACTGTGGGAAGGGTGAGTACGGCGGCGTGGGAGCCGCCGCAGCTAGAGGGAAGTGTGGTGTATGCGACATGAGAGACGATGCAAAATATTTTAATC
>CBFDCK010000123.1:0-10078 GCA_965603285.1 uncultured bacterium | reverse complement strand
TTCCAGAACAGTGAACGTGTCGCCAACCTGTGGGATGATCTCGCGCGGTGCGCCTGTCCCTCCCTGACCGCTAAAACCGTACACCTGTTTCAGCAATCCATTATTGTTATTGAAGTACAGACGCGCGTCGCGCTGTTCCCCACCGTCGGCATACGTATAGATGCCCTCAACTGTGTAGACGGCTTCTTCAGGTGAAGCGCCATAATCTTCGGGTGAAAACAGCGCCAGTTCGGAGTCCATACCATCGTTGATTGCGAACATGAGCGGTTCCCATTCAAACTCCAAGGTAAATTCATCTTCTCCCCAATCAGGGTAGTACACTCCACCAACTTCACGCGTGTCGTCGTTCTCAAGGTAGTCCATGTCAGCTACAAAAAGGGAGTTTGAAGCCCTGTCAAGGAAGCCGGTAAAGAAATAAATATAGCCGATGTTCTCGCCGCTGATGTCGGTGCTCAGGATAACCGTCTGACCTGGAGCGGCCACGTCTGCGGATTGTGTGATTGGCGAGACCTCGATTTTCCCAGCTCCAGGGGCTATGATTTTTGTTCCTTGACTCGGGACGGCGAGAGTGCCTTGCGCTGGTTCAAAGGTGTGTCCGGTATAGTGAAAGGACAGAAAATCATCCCATAGGGACTCGCTAGCAAAACGGTTGGCGATGGCAGTATAGGATTCGGGCCCGGTATTGGGATTGCTGTAAAGCTGGGAGTTGGGGAAATAGATAGAGACGCCGTTAGCGCCGCGCTTGTTCGTACCATGTTTTTCAGCAATAACGGCATTATCCAATGCAGACAGGACCTGGTCGACAGCCTGTGCTACATCCGGGTTGCCGCTTTCCCTTTTAAGTAGTTGCAGGAAGTTCCCCAAATCAATGTAGGAGGCAGGCACATTCTTGCCAAAGATGCTTGTGAATGATTGGGCGTAAGTACGAGCTTGAGCGACAGTTTGTTGTTTGGTATTCTGCAGTGTGAAGGAAAGATTGTTGAGGCTGTCCATCAATTCTGGCATGGCACCCAGGTCAACAGCAGCCAATGTGACGTCATTCTCCATCTGCTGCACTAATTGCTCGGCAGACATCCCGCCGAGCATACCGAAGATACCGCTGATCGGAGAACCCCGTCCCAGGAATTCAGCGCGTGCCTGAGGGTCTACAATACGCTGGTCTTCCTCGATGTAGCTATCGACAATTAAACGTCCCAGGTCCGATCCATCCATGTCTGGATTATTAACTAGATCTTTCAAGAAACCAGTGTAAGCCCAACCGAGAGACGGTTCGGTCTCCTGTGAGGCTACTGCATAACGGGCATGCGGCGCCAGGGCGTCAAAGACTTCCACGTGACCCATCAGGCAGGCATCCAGACCGACCAGCTCAAACTTCTCCAGGTCGGTTTGGGCGCGGATATCTTCCAGGGCTTCGTCCAATTCCATCAAGAACAGTTCATCGCCAGTGACTGAGGCTAGTGGAATGTCATTAGGACCCCTACCTCCTGGTGTATGATCCGACCAGCCGCCCGGCCATCCCATGCCGTGATCGGAAAGGATGAGCACATGTTTATCAGCGGGAAAGGTTTCGACTGCCCAGGTAACGAAGTCAACCAGTGTTTCGCCATCTGCCATGTTGGCTTCACCCAGGTCAGCTATCTCTTGCGAAGATGTTCTGTTAAGGTCCGGATCATAAGTCACATAAAAGCGTTTAGTGGAGTCCCAATTCCCGTCACCCTGGAAGCCTTTGCTATAGCGGTCTACCTGGGCGACAATATATACTTGGTCGTTTGAGCCAACTCGTTCAGCTTCGTTAAAGTCCACAACAATGTCTTCTTCTAATATCTTGTCGTCGGCGTCCTGGTAGAGCATCACCAACCACGTCTGACCATCAGGTGAAGTCGCTGGGGGGGTGAAGGGCTGTGGGGTAGTCGTGGGCAAAGTTGGGGGAGATGTTTCGAATGTATCGACCTGCTGCACTGGTACATTGGAGCCGACATCGCTTGGCTCACTCGAATCGGAGAACACATTGAAGATCAAGCCGCAGATAACCACTATAACCACAATACCAATGACGATCATCATCATGCGTGGACTGCATCCGCCGCCAGGTAGGGGCATAGTTGGACGAGCAGCAGGTCTTGGAGGTTTAGGAGTTCCTCCCCCGTAACTCGTTGGTGGAGGGGACGACGTGGACGCCTCCCGTTCGTCGGTTCTCTTTCGGCTTGGCGCTTCTGCCCTCTTCCGTTCGTCAGTTTGTTCGGTACGCCGGCGTCGTTTGACCCTTACTGTTTTTTTCTCGTCCTCGCCTTGCGACATAATTTGCTCTCCTCTAGCTAATCCGTATGCTGGCTGATGTCTGCTACGGAGGTATTTGTCTTTTAAAAACTAAATTTATATATATCTGCAGCTTTCGCATATTTACCAGACATATTATAACCGCGCCATTTTATTCCAGTTATCTCTGAGGAAGAATGGAAATATTAATATCGCACACCGGTACTAAATATTATATTCCTAAAACTATTTTTTGTCGGCTAATCCACGCCAATGAGCGCTAACGGGATTCTTCGTCTTAGTTCTAAAAAGCACTCCCCATTTCTGGCTTGCTATTTGCCACTTGCTATTCCTAACTTTTTCTCTCCCCTCTTCTGGTTTGCTATTTGCGACTTGCTATTCCTAATTTTTCTCTCCTCTTATCCCCCAAAGTGGTATTTTCTTCTTATCCCCCCATTTTACCCTTGCATTCCTAGAAAATATGTGCTATTAATTAAACTCCATACTGTAAACTGGTTTTACTAAGGAGCTCCCATGACCGATTCAACCCTCGCCGCCCTGGCAGCCAACCCAGCCATCTTCCAAACTTCTTGCTCTTCTCAGATTGGCATCTGGTCGTCCTTCTTCTTTCGTCCAATTATTCGTTCCTCTTCGTTTCGCGATAATTTTTTACTCAAAATTATTCTACATTGAAGCCACTTTACTTTGCCTTCCCTCTGGGAGATTTGATTTTGTGCTCCTTTTTTCACCGAAAGGGGACATTTTAACTTGTGGCAAATAGGACTCTACTACTTAACGCTAACAAGGGAAGCCAGTTCCTTGACAAAGCTGGTCTTTTAGATATAATCCAACCCAATAAAATATACACAAAAACTTTGATAAGGATTAGTAGACGCTGAAACGATGGCACAGAGAGCGGGGGCAGGTGAGAATCCCGCCCGTACGACAGCGGCGAATGGACCTTGGAGTTGCAGGGCGAAAGACTAATACAGAGATGGTTTGTTGTCGAGTAACCTGTGCCGGAGTTGCCACCGTTATCAGGGCAAAGGGTATAAGTGGTTTTGTCGGAAGTCTTTAGTCGTTAGCAATAACTGAGTGACTATTGGATGAAAAGACTATAAGACCAATGGACTTGTTTCTGAATCACCGTACTCGCAACGAGTGAGGCTGGTCTCTTTCCCCTGTCGCAGCACCGACAGGGTTTTTGGTTAAGGATGGTCTAACCGAGGTGGCACCACGGACAAAATGCGTTCGTCCTCTTAAGGATGGGCGCATTTTAATTCTGTATATGGAGGTCTTATGGAAGGTTGTACGCGCATCACCCCGTTTTCGAACTTGGAAACAAAATGCGAACAGGTTTTTTTCGGAAAAGATTTTTAAAACTATTAGTAATGAACTAAGAAAGGAGTAAAAAAAAATGAATACAAAAACCCGTTATTTGCTCGACGAATCGGATCTACCTAAGTTTTGGTACAACATCAATGCAGACATGCCAGTTCCACCGACGCCGGTCCTGAACCCGCAAACGAAGGAACCGGTGACCCCAGAATTTCTCAGTGTCCTCTTTCCAATGGAGCTCATCCAACAGGAAGTAAGCACGGAGAGGTACATTGAAATACCGGAAGAGGTGCGCGAGATCTATAAATTATGGCGACCGACTCCCCTCATACGTGCCAGGCGCTTGGAAAAGGCATTAGATACACCCGCACATATTTACTTCAAACACGAAGGAACATCTGCTGCAGGGAGTCACAAACCGAATACGGCTGTAGCTCAGGCGTATTACAATAAGAAAGAGGGCGTTAAGGCTTTGACTACCGAAACTGGTGCTGGTCAATGGGGATCTGCTCTTTCACTAGCTTGTAATTTCTTCGACTTAGACCTGGAAGTCTATATGGTGAAAATTTCCTACAACCAGAAGCCATACCGCCGGGTGATGATGGAGGCTTATGGAGCCCAGGTCTTCGCCAGTCCAACAGACCGTACGAACTTCGGTCGCAGCATATTGGCAGAAGACCCTGACAGCCCTGGGTCTTTGGGCATTGCTATTTCCGAAGCGGTGGAAACGGCTGTAATGTCTAACGGTAAGAAAAAATACAGTCTGGGTTCAGTGCTCAACCATGTCTTGATGCACCAAACTGTGGTCGGTGAGGAGACCCTAAAGCAAATGAATCTGGCAGGAGAATATCCGGATGTGGTCATAGGATGTGTTGGTGGTGGTTCGAATTACTCCGGCTTGGCATATCCATTTATGCGCCAGAAACTGTTAGAAGATCTAAGTACACGTTTTGTGGCAGTTGAACCGACCGCTACGCCGACTCTAACAAAAGGGTTATACGCTTTTGACTATGGGGATGCAGCCAAAATGGCTCCGATTGTAAAGATGTTTACATTGGGTCACCGTTTTGTGCCGCCGCCGATCCATGCAGGAGGGTTGAGGTACCATGGAATGGCTCCCAGTCTTTGCGCACTTTATGAAGCCGGTTACATCGAAGCTGTTGCTTTACACCAGCTGTCAACATTTGAAGCCGCTATTCTATTTGCGCGCAGCGAAGGGATCATCCCGGCGCCAGAAACAGCCCATGCAATCCGGGTTGCAATTGATGAAGCCTTGGATGCCAAAGAAAAGGGTGAGAAAAGAGTGATCCTCTTCAACTTTTCAGGACATGGAAACTTTGACATGTCAGCCTACCAGGCTTATTTGGGTGGGGAGCTGGTAGATTATGAGTATCCTGCAGAAGCTGTTAAAGAAGCCATGAAAGACCTGCCTGAAGTAGCATTTTAGGCTGATCGTAATTACTACTATGCCTGCCATACTTTTTCATGTAAAATGTATGGCAGGTTGTTTTTAACAATTGGAGGTGGAGTGATTATGAACGTGGCTACAAAGTACGCTGTAATCGGTGCCGGACATGGTGGAAAAGCTATGACTGCCCATCTGGCTTTAATGGGATTTGAGGTCGCTCATTATAACCGCACGCCTGATCACATCTCTGGAGAGCAAGCACGCGGTGGCATTGAGCTGGAAAGTTTTGAAGGCGGACCGCGTGGGTTTGCTGAATTGAAACTGGTTACTCCTGATATTGGTGAAGCGATAAGAGATGCTGAGGTTATCATGGTCGTTGTTCCTTCATCCGCTCATGCTGATATTGCCAGGACTGTTGCCCCGCATGTGCGCGCTGGACAGATAATTATCCTGCATCCCGGTCGTACAGGCGGAGCTATTGAATTCGATAAAGTGCTTAGAGATTGTGGTGTAGATGTTGATGTGACAATAGCTGAGGCGGAGACCTTTATCTACGCCAGTCGTGCGGAAGGTCCAGCTCAGGCTCGTATCTTTCGTATAAAGGAAGCCGTACCATTAGCCGCGCTTCCTGCACTCCGCACTGAACAAGTTCTGGATGCGATCAAACCGGCTTACCCGCAGTACATTAATGGAGTCAATGTATTAAACACAGGGTTAAACAATATGGGCGCAATTTTCCATCCAGGTCTGTCGTTATTAAATGCCGCCAGGATCGAATCCGCGCACGGCGATTTTCAGTTTTATATTGATGGAGTGACTCCTAGTGTAGCACGCGTATTGGAGGTTCTTGATCGTGAGCGTGTAACAGTAGCTTCTGCGCTAGGTATCCAGGCACGGACCGCGATGGAGTGGTTGAAACTGGCGTACAACACTTCTGGAGAGAATCTGTACGATGCGATTCAGAACCAACCCGGTTACCTTGGGATCATGGCTCCCAGAACGCTTAATCACCGCTACATCTTCGAAGATGTGCCTATGAGTCTGGTCCCGATTGCTTCGCTCGCTCAGCGTTATGGGGTTTCGGTGAGGGGGATTGACAGCATTATCCGTCTGGCTTGCATTATTCATAGGACGGATTATTGGCGGCGCGGTCGTACTCTCGATAAGCTGGGGATTGCTCACTTGAGCGTAAGCGAATTAAAGCGTTTTGTGAATGAAGGGGTGCGCGTTTGATTTGATCGCACCCCCCGATATTTATGCTGATTTTGTACAAGCGTTCATTCTCTTTGAAGAGATTTTGGAACCCGTCCGTAAAGGTACCAGTACTGTTCCTGAGGGAAACTGGCAGCAAGCGAAACATCCCAAATAAATTCACTTGAAATAAAAATAGTGCGCAGGAGCAAGTCCAGACTTGCGAGAAGATCGCGCTGGGCTTGGGGGATATTATCCGTCTCGGCACCCAATAAATATAGCAATACGCGTCTGGTTACTTCGTATTTATAACGGTCATATTGGGTCTCGGGATTTGCGCGGTACTCTTCCAGGAAGTTCTTCCAGAGATTCAGGCGGGCGTTGAATTCTTTAGATGCTTTCCCCTCCCAGACGACTCGCCAGCGTGTACGGAGATCGTTCAATCGTCTGGTTAATTCCTCAAGCTCTACATCTTGGGTAGATGTCTTTACACTGGATTGAGCTCTCAGACGGGCTAATAATAATCCTCCTAAAGTTAATTGTGGGTAGGGGGTTTCACCAGCCGGAGCTCTAGTACCAATAGACCAGTATACATCTGATGATAACAGATAAGATTCAAGCTGTTCAATTCCAGCTTCCAAATAGCGCAGGTCGTATTCAGGAGATGGCATTTTATATCAATAACCTTATGGGATTTTCTATTTGTTGGGCTAATGTCTGTAAGTAGCGGGCGGCTTCGACGCCATCACTGACGCGGTGGTCAACGGATATGGTAGCTTTCATGCGCAGCCCGGGTTTAATCTCACCGTTATTAATTACTGGTACTTCCGCAGCTGAGCCTACTGCTAAAATTGCGGCTTCCGGAGGATTTATGATCGCGGCAAAGTTCTCGACATCAAACATCCCCATATTGCTTACAGTAAAGGTTGAGCCTTCAATATCACCCATACGAACTTTGCCATCCCGTGCTCTGCTCACCATTGCACGAATTTCTTGAGCAATTTGCCGCAATGGTTTCAGGTCGGCGTCGTGACACACGACTGTTAGCAGCCCTCCTTCTACTCCAACTGCGACACCTACGTTCACTGGTCCGTGGTGAATGACCTGGTCGTTATCTAAGGAGGCATTCAGGTTCGGAAATTGGCGCAAGGATAATGCCACTGCCTTGACGATAAAGTCATTTATTGAAATCTTTTCTTCTTCGGGAAGCATTTCGTTGACTTGTTTACGCAGTGATATGATCGATTCCATATCATACTCATGGGTAACATAAAAATGGGGGACATTCTGTTTGGCTTCGGTCATACGCTTGCCAATAGCCGTTCGTAAACGGTTTATTGGTACCGAAACTGAAGGCGGGGCAGATGTTGAGGGTAGAGGAGGGGCTGGAATGCTTGCAGTTGTTGGTAGTGCACCCGCAGGAGCAGCGAGTGAGGGGGTTTGAACGGCTGGCAATGTCAAATACGTTTCGACATCTTTTTTTGTAATGCGACCACCTGAACCAGAACCTGGGACGGCTTTCAAATCTATTCCCATCTTCTGGGCAATGCGTCTAGCTAGAGGAGAAGCTTTAACACCTCCGGGTAAATGCGTGTCGGCTGAGGTAAGTTCTTCCGGCACGGTTGTTTCAGGGCTCACAGTCTGTACCTCTGGGATTATTTCGTCAATGACATCCACTTTTTCTTCTATAGGTGCAATTTCTGCCAACAATTTATCGATATCTACCTCTTCGCCCGCAGCGCCAACAACAGCTATTGGAGTGTTGATAGGAACAATATTCCCGGTCGTAACCAGGTGTTGCATTAGGATACCCTCATGCTGCGCTTCCACTTCAACTGTGGCTTTGTCAGTTTCGATCTCGGCAAGAATTGCACCTTTGGTTACTGGTTCGCCTTCCAGAATCACCCAACGAACAAGGGTGCCTTCTGCCATATCAAATCCTAATTTCGGCATATTGACAATTTCAGCCATTACAATACCTCCTTGACGGCTTGTATGACGTCATCTACTTGGGGTAGAGCCATCTGTTCGAGCTGCTGATTGTAGGGTAAGGGGACTTCTTTTTGGGCAACCCGTTTCACTGGCGCGTCAACGTAGTCGAAGGCGTTTTCATAGATCCGGTTCGCAACTTCCGATCCAACACCATACGATTTCCAGCCCTCTTCCACAATAACTGCCCGGTTAGTTTTCTTGAACGACTCAATCACAGGCTGCATGTCAAGTGGTCGTAGAGACCGAAGGTCTACGATTTCTGCTTCAATCCCACTTTTTGCCAGCTGCTCTGCTGCCTTATAGGAAATTTCCAACATCTTACTATAAGTCACAATTGTTACATCCTTTCCGGGGCGCTGGATTTTTGATTTCCCCAGGGGAATTGTATACTCGCCTTCCGGCACTTCACCACGAACCTGGTATAGAGTTGCGTTTTCGATAAACAAAACTGGATCGTTGGACCGAATGGCACTTTTGAGCAGTCCTTTCGCGTCCTCAGGGGTTCCTGGGGAGACAACTATCAATCCGGGAAAGTGAGCGAACACCGCATCCGGTGTTTGGGAGTGGGTCGCACCTAATTGGCGCCCGCCTCCGCCAACAGTACGGATGACCATGGGAATGGTGAACTGACCGCCGAACATATACCGAAACTTAGCTGCTTCGTTGACAATATGATCCATGGCGGAAAATGCGAAGTTTATGGTCATTAATTCAGCAATCGGACGCAAACCTGTGAGCGCTGCTCCGATGGCAGATCCGATAATTGCAGCCTCTGAAATGGGTGTATCACGAACGCGCTTAGCCCCAAAATGGTCGTAGAAACCTTTTGTAACTGCATAAGTGCCACCCCATAAACCGACCTCCTCGCCCATGATGAATACATTTGGGTCGTGTTCCATTTCTTCCCACAACGCCTGGGAGATAGCTTCACGCATTGTAATTCTAGACATCCGTATAATCTCCTGCGTAAACGTTTTCGAATAACGCCTCAGGTTCAGGATCTGGGCTGCTTTCAGCAAACTGAACCGCTGCCTGCACTTCATCTTCCACTTGAGTATCGATGGCATCCAATTCGATTTCAGTAACTATCTTCTCGTCTATGAGCACATTACGAAGAATGCCGATCGGATCATTCTCTTGCCACCTTTTTATCTCATCGGCTTGGCGGTAGCGCTCGGGATCGCCCATTGAGTGGCCGCGGTAGCGGTAAGTGATGATCTCCAGGAAAAATGGACCTTCCCCGCTGCGAATTTTATCAATTACTTCACCTGCATTTTTACGCACCTCTAAAACATTCATGCCATCCACGCGACGATTGGGTATACTGTAGCCTTCCGCTTTTTGACGGATCTCCGAGACTGCTGAAGCCTTCTCAACAGCAGTTCCCATACCGTATTGATTGTTCTCGCAAACCCAAAGTACTGGCAGGTTCCAGACCTTGGATAAGTTTAGGGCCTCGTGGAAATAACCGATATTGGTGGCGCCATCACCAAACATACAGATCGTTACGCTGTCGTTTTCCTGGTAAAGGTCCCCCAATGCCAACCCTGCAGCGATCGGGAGGTGGGCACCGACGATGGCGTGGCCTCCCCAGAAGTTCTTTTCGACATCGAGCATATGCATTGACCCGCCCTTCCCCTTTGAGCATCCGGTCGCCTTTCCAAGCAATTCAGCCACTACCTCGTTTGCTGATATACCGCAATTCAAAGCTGCACCGTGATCTCGATAGGCGGTGATGATGCGGTCTTGTGGTTTGCGTACCGATATTAATCCAGTACTGACCGCTTCCTGTCCGATATATAAATGCAGGAAACCACCAATTTTACCTTGTTGGTATAACTGGGCGGCTCGCTCTTCAACCAAGCGAATAAGCACCATCTGATAATATAAGTC
>CBFDCK010000122.1:0-10084 GCA_965603285.1 uncultured bacterium | reverse complement strand
GGCGCTCACAACTGCCAGCCAAAGTGCAGAGGCAATTAATCGCTTTGCTCGTATCGCCAGGAAAGCAAACAGCACTGTGAAAGCGATCAACAACGCGTAGATCATGCCCCCGCCTCGAGCGCAACTGCGGTAACCCCCTCTTCCTGACCGCTAAGATAGGTTTCCAAGGAAACCCCGTAAAACTCGGCCATCGCATTGTGGTCATTGATGACCACTCCTCTGTAGTGGGCGAGTTCAAAATCGGCGGAGAGGTTGTAACGACCATCATAAGATTCGCCATCCAGCATGATGGCACCCCATAGGCGCTTGGCTTTTTTTAGCTGTTCGCCAGTCAGGTTGCGACATCCCCTCAGGTTAGCCTTGTATAGGGAGGCGCGGGTTAAATCAGTTCCGCTCAGGTTGGCGCCGATCAAGTTGGCGCGGGTCAGTTTTGCACTGCTCAGATTGGCGTTGCTGAGATCGACAAATTCCATTTCGGCTTGGTGAAAGTCAACGAAGCTAAGGTCTGCCTCGATCAAGTCAGCTCCTTGAAGTTGGACCCGGATGAAGGCGATCCCGTGCAAAGATCCATCGCTGAGCCAGCCGCGTACACGCATTTCTTCGACAGCCAGGAGAACGTTTTTATTATCTGGACTGCGCATTTTATTGAGTAATTCCACTTTGGTGACCATTTGTGCCTCCTTTTTGGTGGTCTAAACCGGTTAATTATCCCGGTTGATCATTTAATTTGTCGTATGACTTCCTTTTGTTCTTAATATACTGGGTACAGGTAACAAAACCGGTGCTAAACCGGTGACAATTTGGTAACAATTTGATAACTTTTCCCCAAAGGGGATTCTGAACTAGCAAAGTTAAAGGCGCGGCGATATCTGACCCCCAGTCAGCTCCGGTCTAGGATTATATAAAAACTCTTAGGAGCGTGTAACCACCCACCATTGTTGTGAATCCACCGATGATGAGCGTCAATCGACCGGCGGGGATGCGGCTGACGAAATATGCCGACAATGGAACTGAAAGCATGGCGCCAATTACCAGGGAGGGGGCTAATTGCCAGGGAAATGGTGTGCCGCTTGCCAGGTAGATGCCCACCCCAACAAAGCTGGTAACACCTTCTGCCATTGATGCAATAGCGACCGCGGTGCGACCCCGTATACCTGAAAGCACCTGCCCGCTGGTAACCACTGGACCATAACCCCCGCCGCTGATGCCCTTGTTGAATGCTGCCAGCAATCCTAATCCTGATATTCGCTGCCAGGAGAAAGCGGCTTTGTGATCCCTCTTCAACAGGATAAAAATCCCCATACTTAGGACCAGGAGACCAATGTAGAGTTTGACGATATAAGCGGGAAGATTGACCGCAACAACAACTGCAAATACTACGCCTACTATGCCAAAGACGGTCAGTACGGCTGCGACCTTGGATGCTTCACTTCCAGGACGCAAATCGACGTTGCCGAATTCGTGGTGGAAAAAGCCGGCTGATATTCCGGTCAAGAACTCGGAGAATAATACAGCGGGCACTATCACGATGGGCTCGTATCCCAATATCAGCAGCAAGGGTGTCAATGTGGTCCCATAGCCCATGCCTAACGTAGAATCGACCAGCTCACAGACGAAAGCTAATAGAATTATTGGAACTATTAATTCAAATTCCATGATTTTCTCCTGGATTGACTTTCGAATGGCTTAGAAATTAATACCGACTGATCTGCCCACTCTAATACTGAGGCGGCAAGTTCACCTCCCGCCCATCGCAGCAGCCAATTACCAGGGTCGGCGGCAATCAGGATAATCTCGTAGCTTTTATTCTTAATTTCGTACCAGACTTGCCAAAAAGGCGTTTCATTACTCAGGCTTATATCAACCTCAATATCCTGTTCCATGAAACGCCGCATAGTTTGGAGCACCTTTCGACCCAAAATGGAATTTGAAGAAAGCAAAGACGATACATTTATATTTTCTCTGGCGCTCTGTTTGTACATTTCCGGGATTGGGATAATGATGGGAAGGATGGTAACTGCGGCATGGCTGGGTTTCGCCAGACGTAAAGCCCAATTAATCGCCGTTTCATCGCAGATTTCATCCTTAATGACCAGTAATAGGTTTCTGATCGGCCATTGCAGCTGTTTGATGATTAAAGTTGATGTTTCCAGTTGTTGAACAAATTTCCGATCCAGCGAAGATTTTCTGAAGCTTTTTGGAAATGTACTTTCAAATGTCTCGAAAATGACCAATTCAGCTTGGAGCTGGGCAGCTTTTTCATTCAATCCCTTAATTACATCTCGGTATGTATATTTGGTTTCGAAACGGCTGAAATTGGCTTTCAATAATGATGCCAGTGCATGGACGTATTGTGTCACTCCAGCACCAGCCGGATCTTCTGGCGTCCAGGCTATGATTTTTAGCGGTGTATCCAGAACTTCGGGTATTTTCGCTCTTGAGTAATGCTCGCCGGTTTGCTCGTCCGATGATGAGTAAAAAGTTTTTAGGATCATAGTGTCCTTGATACCAATTGACAACTTTTACCTTCCCGCATGATCTAAAATGGGAGATTCATTGCCTCCGCTCAGAAAGGAAGACATGGGCATGTCACCCCGTTATGCATGACCGGCAGTAGAGAACACTGCTTGCAATAAAGAACATTGGGCAGTGAAGAACACTGCTAATCTTTTTCAATATGACTGAGTACTAGTCAATACCGTTAACAGTCATTACAACGATCATTTTAGGATCTCTAAAAATCCTGGTGTCTTAATTTATCAAAACCGGGTGATATATTGGTAACAAGCTGGTAACAAACTGGTAACAAAAAAAGAGGGCAGTTAGCAAGGTCAGAGTAATGGTAAGATGTTTAATCACACATCAACGTTTTCCCAGCCGAAAGGGATTTGAGTTATACTTCCTATAGTCCCTGCATTTTTTATTTGTTCAACGGGAAATTCGTAATGTCATCTTTCCCCAAAGCGATCACTCACAGTTTCACAACCCGCCTGATCACTGCTCTTATCGTGGTTATCGTTGTAACCGCAATTGTTGCAGGTATTCCTTCTTATATTCTGGTGCGAAATGAGCTGCAGAATCAAACCCTGGCGCGCGTAAAAGATGGGGAACGTGTGACCAAGGCGTTTCTGGATGCCGAAAAAGCCCGGCTGGTCAACCTCGCCAGTCATACCGCCCAACGTCCTACCTTACAGAGGCTTCTCCAAGAAAATGGTGGTTCCGGATTATCTGAATACCTTAATAATTTTAAAACGGGTGTTGGACTCGACGTATTATTTATTAGCAACTCATCCGGCGAGTTCGCGGCAGGCGATGTAAACGAGTATGCGTGTATTGGCACTAAACCGACCGGTGAAGCCTTCTTCTACTCACCAGCTTGTTTAGAGGATCAGATCGTCATGCTCGCCACGCAGCCTCTATCTGGCGACTTTTCTGATACTTTCAATGTCACGGTGGGGGTGTTTCTAGACGACGAATTTGCTCATGAACTGGCGCGCGGAACGGGATTTGAGCAGAACTTCCTAGTGAACGAACGAATTGCGGCCACTAGTTTAGCTGAATTGGCAGAATTCTCAGAACCGGCACAAACCACGGACACCAATCTTACAAGTCAGGATGATATAACCGAAAAGATCTATAACGGAGATCATTATTACACTACACAACAGCCGCTCACCAATGAACTTAATGAAGAGATAGCTGTGAATGAGGTCGCCCTCTTGGTGGAGGGACTGCATGCGGCTAACCGTAGAGCATTGCTGATTTTGTTCTTCAGCACCTTTGTAATTGTCCTTGTGGGGTCCGTCCTGGGTGCGCTGTTTGCCAGACACCTAACAGCCCCCTTAGACCAGTTAACATCCGCCGCACGTAAAATCGGTCGTGGTGACTTCTCCTCCCCAATTTCCGTCCCGGATGAACCCTATGAAATTGCGACTCTCGCCAGCGCCTTCGAGGAAAGCCGGGTGAACACCCAGCAGTACATGGATGACCTCACCAGAGCAAAAGCCTGGTCAGAAACGGTGATCCAATCTATTGAGGAGGGTATCGTCACTTTTGATGATCAAACAATAATCACTTCGTTCAGCCACGGCGCACAAAAGATCACCGGTTGGTCCAGTGAGGAGGTGTGCGGTAAACCGCTGAACGAAATCTTCCGTATCCCTGAGGACGAAGGAATTTTTTCGGAGCTTATTCCCCCTACAGGCGGGAAGAGCCAGATCGAGGTCCTGACACGCACGGGTCGCAAAACGAATTTTGCTGTGACAGTCGCCCAGCTAGTTCCTACCAGTGGCGAAAACTCCCAGACAGCTTTAGTCCTGCGCGACGTCACTGAAGAAGAAGCCACGCAGAGCCTGCGATCTTACTTTTTAGCTAATATATCCCACGAGTTCCGCACCCCCCTCTCAGCATTAAACGCCTCGGTCGAGCTAATGCTCGATGAGCTCGACGACCTCTCGAAAGCTGAGATCAATGAATTGTTGAATTCGATTCACCGCAGCGTAACCGGTTTACAAACATTGATCGATAATTTACTGGAAAGCATCCGCATTCAAGCCGGACGCTACCAGATACACCGTCAGACAATTGAGTTTGGAGATGTGGTCACTGACGCCGTTGGGATTATGAAGCCCTTGTTGGACCGCCGGAGGCAATTTTTAACCTTGGATGAACCCGAATACTATCCGGTAGCAATGGCGGATCCCACCCGCATGACCCAGGTATTGGTGAATCTGTTATCAAATGCAAGTAAATACAGCCCAATGGAAACCACGATTGACCTCATAGTAGATCAGCCGGATGAACACACACTGCGCGTTTCAGTAGCCGACCGCGGTTTAGGAATCTCACCTACAGAGAGAGAGGATATTTTCCGGCGTTTCGTACGTCTCAGCGATCAGAACGGAGCCCAATACGGCGTTGGATTGGGATTATCAGTGGTTAAAGCTATTGTTGAAGAGCATGGCGGCGAAGTAGCTGTAAAAGATCACCTCGGTGGCGGTTCAATTTTTTGGTTTACAATACCAATCGACGGAGATACAGCATGAAGGCATTAGTGGTCGACGATGATCTGGATTTGGCAGATGTAGTTGCCTTTACCCTGCGCCGTGCCGGTTTCGAGATAATCTTAGCGCACGACGGTCAGGCTGCCCTGGATCGCTGGGAAAGCGAATCGCCGGATTTGATCATCCTCGATATCAACCTGCCCAAGTTGAATGGCATAAAAGTATGCCAACGTATCCGTGAGCAGTCAGACACTCCGATTATCATGCTCACTGTGCGTGGTGATGAGGACGATATCGTGCGCGGCTTGGAAATCGGCGCCGATGATTATATTGTCAAACCATTCAGCCCCCGCCAGCTCGTCGCGCGTGCTGAAGCCGTTTTGCGCAGGTCGGGTTCTCCCCAGGTGATTTCTGGTCCTATAACGGTGGGTGATTTGACCTTGGATCCAACCCGAAACGAGGTTCGCTGCTGCGATGACATTGTTGCTCATCTTACCCCACTTGAGAGTCGTTTGATGGAAGTATTGATGATCAATCGCAGTCAGGTAATGCTGCCCGATACCTTGATTGACCACGTCTGGGGACCGGCTAGCGGCGACCGGGTAATGCTGAAACAATTGGTCTACCGGGTGAGACGTAAGATCGAGAAGGACCCCTCGCAGCCAGTTTATTTGCAGACTGTTCAAGGTGTTGGGTATACCTTGATACAACAAGAGCCATAAATTCTTCTGTCACGAATAGTTAGTTGTGTCACCGTGTCATCTCGGTCAGGATTAACTAATAAGTGCATGCATAACAAGCGATTCATAAGACCCTGTTGCCTAATCACACTTCACACATACGCCTTTCTTGGATCATAGAATATTGATTCACTCTTGATCTCATCTTCCCCGAGACTGAAAATCGAAGCACCTTTGATTGAGTAATCCTTTCCTGACCCGAGTGACCTTCCGGACCATGTCCATTCACCTGCACCGCAATCTCCACATCTGAAGAAAGTTACATTAGAAAACCTGACCTCAGACAATGAAAACAACCGTTCAAAATATTCTCGAAGTTCTTTCTTGTTTGTAATGGTATCGCCCGAAGATGTATCTTCAAACACGAAATCATCTGCGTAGAGGGACACAAGCTCTTCTGCATCAAGAGAAACAAGTGCCTCCTCCGCTCGTATAAGTATTTCGATTGCCATACGAATACTCCTCCTTATTATCTGCTGGTAGGACGGTTAAGAAGCCGAGCTCGTCTGATTAACCACTGATTGAATAGGCTTCACCAGCGGCTTGTCATATGCGTGTTATTTCTGACTTGCTGTCCACTTGCATCATTCATCAAATCTCAGCGATTTGCTCATCTGGCGGTTGTAGGTTTTGTACCCAAGTCTTTTATAGAAAGCAAGCGCAGCCTCGTTAAAATCGTATACGTTCAACTCGACAAGCTTTGCGCCTTTGGGTATAGCCCAATCGTGCGCTTTAGTCATAAGCGCTCGCCCTATTCCAGCCAATCGAAAACCGTCCTTCACCACAAGATTGTCAATAACCGCATAACGTCGTGGTACTAAAATGGGAATATCGGGAGTATCCCTGATCATTATGTGGACCAAGCCAACAAGTTGTACCTCCCTTTCTGCGACGAAAAGACCAACGCTCTCATCAGCAATCAAGTCAAGTATAAAATTTTTGTCGCGTACAGGACCTTCAGATTCCTGGAACTTCTGGGGCAGGTTGTCTCGATGCAGCCTGTCCACTGCGTTGATGAGTGTGTTTAGGTTCTCATAATCTCGTGCCACTGCTTCACGTATGATCATTTACAAAAATTCCAACCTCCCGGGATGCATTTGTGAAATCCAACTGTTTTACCATTGAACAAATAATTAGCTGCTTTTACGACACCGTAACTTACCTCTTCCTGGCTACAAAAAGAAGATGAAGCCCCATTCCAAGCAGTTCCGGGGTCTTGCAAACCTCTAATTCCAACGCTTTCAGTTGCTCCCATTTCTTTGGGCTGGAAGTGTATATGTTCTTTTCAATTGTGTCAGTGAACGTCGGTGTAGAAGCTACTTCTAAGATATCGCAGCCAGCATTTTCCAGTAATGCGGACATTTCACCCACCGTGTAGAGATGTGTCCTCGGTCCCATACCACAATAACTTTCACCGGTTTGATATATCGCCAGTGCTTCATCTAAGGAGCCTTGGCTCAAGCGCAATCTCACAAAGCCATATTTGGAATCACATCCAACAACCAGGAAAGAACCCTTGCGAGTCACCCGCACCAGCTCTTGAACAGCTTTGAACCCCTTTTCGAGGACATAGGATATTGAATCTCCAACACAGACAATAAAGCTAAACTCGCCATCTCTGAATTGCCCCAGGTTTGTTATATCCCCTTCAAGCAAGTCAATCGTCTCGGTTAATCCAGCGTATTCTACATTGAGCGCGGCCAGTTCCAGAATCCTGGGCGAAATGTCCACCAGAGTGACCTTCTTGCAGCGCTTCGCCATCATAATGGCGTTTATACCCGTTCCGCCACCCGCATCTAGAACGACATCGGATGCCTTGAGATACTTCTTGATGAATTCTCTCGGAATCTCGGTCCGCAAAGAGGGCATTTTCTCTGCTCTGTTCTCTTCTTCAGCAACACGATCATAGGATTTTCTGACAGCCTCTGGATCGTAGGGCATACTGCTCTCTCCGTTATGTTTGAACTGCGTTGCAGCTATGGGATAATCCGCCAGTAGTCAGTCACATTAAACAAGATGAAATGTCATTGCGCCCGTCCTGATCCTGAGAATGGCTCCATAGTCTGGTATTCATTAGTATTATGGAGATTAAGTACTGGTCACTGCACACAGTGTACTTTCCATTCACAAGCATGGCTTTAGATTAGCCAACTAAAGCCGTGTACCACCAGGTGCCCACCATTTCTTATGGACAGGTCCACACTCGGGGGTCCCCCAATTCTCCCAGGTAGTGTGCATAACCCTCTCCACCTTTAACTCAAAGAACTCTTCATCTTCCCCTGCTCTATGCTTTGCGTCCTTGAAGACAGACTGGCGGATCTGCGGGTCTTCGACGTGCTCAGCCACGCCAGTAATAAAGAATTCTTCGCTCTCCTCACGTGGAGGGGGAAATGCTTGCAGAGCAAACCTTCCGTCGCGAACCAGGTCGTATCTCTTCGGCGATCCAGGTACTATTAGAACAAAGAGGCGTCCATTCGACAGCACAGGGCAGACGGGGTGCAAACGAGGACCACCATCTTCCCGGACGGTGGCTAAGAAGGCAAGCCCAACACCGAATTGAAAGAGCAGATTCTCGCCAATTTCAGCAAGCTCAGGATTCTCAGTGGCAAATTCCTTCCATGAAACCATCATTCATCCCTCCGGTAGATTTACCTAACAAATAATCATCCTCGCAGGTAATTATTCTGGGTTTTTTATTATACTACTTTGGCTTATCCTAATCTGGCAAGCAAAGCTGTGCCTAACATTGTCTCCTAGCTATCCAACTCAGAAAACTTCAGCCGGTAGCGGTTTTCAAAGAGCTGGTGAACATAATTGTCCAGCACAGATTCAAGAAACTCCATCATGAAGTCATTCGCGCGTGCGATGCCGCCGCCGACTACTACAATTCAGGATTCTCCTCCACCTATCTGCCAGGGCTCCCACGCCCTGGATTCCCCTCCACCTAGGAGCTAAGATATCGAAATCGCTCCAAACTCTCGAAAACGCTCAATGATCTGCGCCCGGCTCGCCGTTCCCGTGGTACCGATTTGTTGGATAACGATCGAAGCAGCAAGATTCCCAATTAAAGCCGCTTCCTCAAAGCCCGCTCCAGCGCAAAGAGATGATCCCATACCGGTTAAAAAACTGTCTCCCGCACCGACGATATCAATCGGACCTTCAACTGGCACGGCTGGTATCTCCACCAATTCAGATTCGGGATTGTTAAATAGAATGCACCCTCTATCACCGCGAGTGATAAAGATCGCTCGGTGGGTTCGTTTATATAGTTCCTGGCAGCAGGCATAAATTTCGTTTGGATCAAACACAGAGGATTGTGCTGCCATCCCTGCGGCATTCATTGCTTCACTCAAATTTGTCTTCAGGATAACTTCCTGGAACAAACCGGCGCGCCCGCGGGAATCCGCAATGAAGAATTTTCCAGGATTTGCCAGCGCCAGCATATGAATCTCTTCCCGCACCTTATCGGTGATCACACCGCAGTTGCGCTCTTGAACCTGGTCAGCGATTAAAACACCCTGCACCTCCGGAAGCATCTCGTGCATGTGTTTGATGATGTCATGTTCAATATCAGAAGGCAGCGGGGATCGATTTTTAATGTCAATCCGATTCAGCTCATGCTGACCGCCATCAGGCTCGCGCATCATCGGCTTGTTGTATGTTGGGGTGAACCGTCCCGGGCATTTGATGAGAGCACGGGTATCAACTTTGATTTCTTCCAACTTTTCTCGTAGCTCATATCCATTTCCGTCAGCACCCGTGATACCCAGAGCCAGTACATTTACATCCAGAGCACGCAGATTTGCTGTGACTGTTCCGGCAGCACCCGGATTTTTACGCCTACCGACCACCTGATAGGCTTCTAAACCAGTCTCCAGTGAAATTTCGCTTAATTCTCTTTCCAGGATCAAGTAATTATCCAGAAAGAAATCTCCAATGACAAGGATACTAACTTCAGGAAAATTTCTAAGGATTTGCCTCAGGCGAGTTTCGTCCATATAAAAGTTCATTCTTCTGTAAGCCTTTTCATGATCAGGTGATACAAATTTGGAACAATTTCCCGGTGATCGCCCCGGATGTAGAAACTCTCACCTCCATCCTGCACTGTTCGCACAAGGTCGCAAAGAGAAATGAGGTTCAGGTGTCCGCGGCTAAAAGTAGGATAGGACAAGATATAATTCTCACGAACTTGCATGGATTTGAGTATTTCAAGTGCTCCGGTAACCATCATGTCGGACTGTTTGATGTTTTTGTCCTCAGGTTGTCAATCCGGTTCTGAAATGGACCATCAAGCGATCGTGATAGATCTGCTTATAGACTATCGGGTCTGAGGGATTCCCA
>CBFDCK010000121.1:0-10245 GCA_965603285.1 uncultured bacterium | reverse complement strand
CTGATCGCCGCCATGAACCACTGGGCGTGCAGTCCAATACAACGGCGAATTAGAAATTGCTCGAAAGTGGCAACAAATATAAAGAGTGTGATCAGGGATTCGGCCTCCTTAGTGTTTAGATAATTAGAAGGATTAGGCCCAACTCACTAAAATTTTTCAAACGTTAAATTGCGAAACACATTAAATACAAAGCCCCAAATCTTCCAATTTTCCAATATTATCGAACCTACAACGCTCAGGTTATGGATTCCAGGCTAAGAATGGAGATCTAAATCGTAAATAACCGTGGCAAGGGCGCCATCGATGTTGATCGGTAAATAAAGGATCTGAACTGAGGCTCCTTTCTCGAGTATATACCGTTCGGTTTTACGAAAGCGGTTACGGTTGTTTTACACATCGAAACCCTAAATATGCGGGGGCGAATTGCTTTGCTCTCGACCACACCTTTCCATCATAGACAATTATGTAGGCGTGATCTTCATCTACCTCTGTCGCCGTCCACCAGTAGATCACTTGGGAATGTACATTCCATAACGGAGGCTCCTTATCAGGAGCCGTTTTGTAGGTAGCCTTTACATTTTCTGCATCCCATACCCCACCGCTGTTCTGGCCGTGGCGAGCCATAGAACGTACGGCTTCATCCACTGTCGCCAATCGCCAAATATGCAATGGTGCAGGGGCGAGGTTAAAACCATCTTCACTGAGATATTGGCACACCTGCTGTGCTTCCTTCCAGTCTGTCCCCGTGCGCGGCCAGCCAGGTCCATCCGGAGCCCATATGAGATTCACCCCGTTTCCATGCACCAATCTGGCGTTGATATTGCCATCATCGATGCGTTGTGACACTCGCAGGACGGGTTCTGTGCCAGATATGATCAGGGTCAAAATGGGAAGTCCAACAACCAGGGAGATAGCTATCTTGCGTGGTTGGGGGCGACCAAACCAGTAAAGCGCACCCAGCCCAATCATTGGCACGATGAGCAAAAACGTGGCAGCGTTGGTGAATGCTTGAAAGAACCAAGCCGCGAGCAAAGCGAAGATCACGTGCAGACCCCCGCCAAATCGGGGCCAAAAAATTGAAATAAGTGTGACGCCCATAAAGATGAGCATCGGGCTAAGATACTGCACGAACATCAAACCAACGTTCGAGAACCAGGACTCGTAATACCAACCTTCGTGGAAGTTCTCGATAATGCCCCAAAATGCCCAAAAGCAAGTGATAAGAGTTGAAAAACCCACCGCAATCCATCCTGCTACCTGGCGTTTGTCAAGGTGTTTCATCATCGTTTTTCCCATAATTTATGATTGTAAACAAGAATCAATGTTTCTTCTTCAGGATGTATTGAATATGTCCAAGTTTTGGGGCACACTTCACACTTCATTTCGGTCCAGTTCAACGAAGGAGATCTATTCCTCATCACAACACCAATTTCCAAAAGTCGGCTAACCAGACTGTGGTAGCGGCGTCTGCTGCATCCTGGGTTGGGCGGCCATGAAAAGGTCAACCGGAAAGCCCAGTTTTCAGCAGTCGTATGACTTCTTCCTCGCTGCTCTTGCCGTCGTAGTCTCTACCATGCCCATAGTGGATACCGTGGGCTTCATTCCTTAAAAGACAGTCGACAAGAGCTTCAGCCCCCTCGGCTTTGATGAAGGCTACAAAAGCCCTGATTCTGAGATCGTGTGATTTCCCGTGCATATCCTCACCGCACGGGAAATCGGCACATTCCCAACACCCTTGCAAACCTCTCTGGATGCAGCAGTTTCTCTGATTGCACACTTCACTTCTGGCACACAAGCTGGCTGTATTCTTGCAGAAATCACATTCCGCTCTCAAATGACACTTACCACATACCAGACCGCAATACGCGATACTGTCTACAAGTGTTTGTCTATCCATCTGATGTTCCTTCAGGTTACAACGTGCACACGTTCTTGTCTTGACTCAGACCACAGCAAGCGCTAATTGAGACGACTCGGTCACGGTTAGCCTGGGATCCAAGCTCTTCTCGTCACACATAATCGCCGCCCAACGGCTGCGAGCTGAGCGACCGGAGATCGACTTCTTCACAAGCCTTACCTAGAACCCCATTGTACTTTTTCTCTTGCATTTGCCGCCGTAACCCCGGTCGTCTCCAACGAGTGGTTAGCTAGAAACATGGCTGGAAAATCTGGCACTCTTAACTCGCTCAATCATCTCCCTACGAGATATGCACCGACCGAAACCAACAATACTCCAACCCCTCGTGCGAGATTAATCTCGATCTTCGGTGAAGCAAAAAGCCCAAAATGGTCAATTATTAATGCGAATAAGGATTGTCCAAGTACGATTGCGATCAAAGCAGACGTGGTACCAATTCTTGGCACGAGATAAATTGGAATCGCCAATATGGCCACGCCGAGAATCCCGCCAATATATAGATACAATTCCGAAATACCAGGTAAATTTCTGAAGTTGGCAGAAGACGGAAAGGTGAATATTAGAACAATCAGTACGATTGCGCTAATAAAAGTGAGTACAAGCACCGAACCGAAGTTCCCGATCCGTTGACCTAAGCTTGAGTTTAGGACACTTTGGATAGCGATAAGACCACCAGCAACTATCCCCAATCCTGAAAAAAGAATCAGTCTCAACGATGACAAGTTTAACCTCCTATAGATTTACTAGATTACGAAATAATCTTACGGTCTGAAATTCCCAATGTGATCAACTTCTGCCTAACGACTGCGAGCTGAGCGGACGGAGATCGCTTCTTCACAAGCCTTACCTAGAATTCCGTTGTCTATTTTCTCTTGCTTTGGTCACCGAATCCCCGGAGAGTTTATCCTGAGAGAAATCGAAGGGCTTCAGCGAGTGGTCAGGCTGGCGTTCTTGGCGCTGGAGTTTCCCTCGACCGCCATCGGTTAATGGCAACTCCCAAGATGCCAAAGAAAGCGATCATGAAGAGGCCATCCACACCGACTGAGCCGAGATACTCCTTGCCCGCTGAGAACATGACAAATCCTGCGACCAGTGGATTCGCGATCGTATTGCCAACCCAGTGCATGAGCACAGCTGGCCAGAAGGTGGACGTAATCATTCTGATCTCACCATAGACTATCGAAAAGGCAAACGCGCCCAAATAGAATCTGGGAATGTAGGTTGCCAGACCCTCCGTAGTGTAGGTTGAGAGTTCATGAATAAAGGGTAAATGCCATGAAGCCCATACGACCGCAACGAGCGCATGTGCGACGTATACGTTGATTCCGAGTGAATACATCTTTGGGGCAAGGTACCCACGCCAGCCAACTTCTTCAAAGAGCGCGAAAAAGAAGAAGATTACCATCGCTGGCAGCGCTGCCTGGATATATGTCCCCATTGAGAACTGGGAGATTGACGAGGCAGAAATCAAAGAACCTATAAATAATGCGAGCGCAATTGCGACGGGGTAAGCCAGCAAACTGATCAAGTACCAGCGGATATTCTTTTTGATTGCAGGCCTGACCCCTAGATCAGACCAATCTCTGGTCACAGCGCGCATCAGCAGCGATACGAGTATTGGAGCAGTCCCCCAAATAAGGAATCCGAGACCTGGCGTGGTTGGATCACCTCCCAACAAAGGGCCGATCCATGCCACCACATTTACAAGAACTGAAAAGATCACAATGTACCGGATTGTTTTCTTGCGTTCCGAATATTTCATTTCGCGTACTCCTTTTCTGTTTGAAGGTATAGCACGTGACTGCTAACGAATTGCAGAACTGGGAAATCTCCGCCTAACAGTTTGCGTGAGTTGAATGCGGCATTGGTTGTGATAATGTCGCTTTCGATCGTAATCGTCATCTTTCCATCCCAGTCAGACCATCTCTCGTCGAGCTCTTCGGGAACTTTGATTTGGTAGATTGCCGGTCGATCCAATGTAAGCTTTTGATTGGTTTTCTTCATCATGAGTGATTGCCTCTAATAATATTAGCCTAAGCGCAAAGTAGTATTAGTGCCATACTCCGAAGGTGCTAGTCAGAGGGGTGAACATTCGAAAATTCTTGATCAACAGGCAGTCTCTCTTCAAGATTGGTATTTTGAACTCTTCTGATGATAAATTCATCTGCTTCAAAAGCCATTTCCGGTAGTGGTCCCGAAAGGGGGAACCAGTCCAGGGTCTCCAAATCATCACAGGCGCATAGTTCTCCGGTTTTAACACCTGCCAGCAGAACAATTGCCAATGTGTGCAAGCTTGGTGAAAGTTTATTTGATACGATATTGATGATGGACTGGATTTCAACTTCAAGACCTGTCTCCTCCTTCACTTCTCGAATTGCGGCAGTGAGAAAGTCTTCATCGAATTCGATGTACCCTTGGGGAAGGCCCCATTTCCCTTTCCCGAAGCCTCCAGCGCGTTTCCCCAGGAGTACCCGTCCATCTTTTTCGATCACGACCACGACACCTGGAACTGGGTTACGAAACTGTACAAACCCACAATTGGGGCATGCTGGTCTTTGTACCCCTCCTTTCTCTTTCAGTACCAGTTGTGCACCACAGATGGGGCAATACTTGAATTGCCCATGATGAGTTTCATCTTTTTCATCATAAGCAGAGAAAACTTGCTTGATTTGCATTGGATGGCTCCTTCAAGCCGAATTTGAATGATAAGAAGTTAGACTTTATGTTGATCTCAAATAGAGGGATGATTTATAGTTAATAGATATTTTGCCCATATCTAAGTATTAAATACAAGCCTGATGGGTAAAAAAGTCGTCATCTTCGCATGGTAATGACGACTTTTCCTCGGGCGTGCCCTTTTTCGAGATACCGGAGGGCATCAAGGACCTCACTTAACGTGTAACATCGATCTATGACCGGTGTTAGTTCTCCGCATTCAAGAAGCTCTTTTATAGAATCCTGGTCACTTTTATTTGGTTCCTTTGCGAGCAGCGGCACCAATTTCTTGAGATTGGTAATTGATATCCACAGTCCTTTGAGCGCAAGAACCAGCGAAAATTCGATTGTGACACAAATTCCCTGGAACCATAATATACGCTTGCACGTATTCTGTGGATACAATACCTTAATTTCACCCTCTATCCTTTGAAATTAAGGCAGCTATCAGAAGACCAAGGCCTAATCCTGCCAACATACTTCCTACGAATGCTAGAGCAGATTCCGGTAGGAAAAAAAATCCGACACCCAAACCAATCAGTAAACCTCCACCTACAGCCCATGCACTCTTGTCGCTCATTCTATTTTTCTTATCCATTTTTTTCGACTCCCATCTTTTTGTTATTCAAAATCTCTTGACGGTTACTTTATTCGTTCTTGTTATTATTCAAATATATGGCTATATTTCCCATTTTTGTACCCTTTTTCGACATATCTGTGAGCCTGGTGAATTTGTTCCAGTGCCTTTCTCAGAGGTCATTTAGCCTTCATTTATTTCTGTTTTAACAGACTTCGGAACGACTGCAGATGAATTGAATCCTTTGACGATCAGCCATAACGCAAAGACCATTTCTTGCAATGCCAATGGAGCATACAAGACGGTCGAGAACGTCGAGTTAGGATCTCCGGTTACTACAAGTGATAGGCTCGCTACAAACATCAATGGGGCTCCAATAAGACCCCAGACTGATAGCCATCGAGGAATAATCTTCGACTGAAACAGCAGGTAATATAACATCAGAGCGCCTATGCAAAAGACTGCCTGTCCAAGCATCCAGGCAAAATCAGATGTTGCTAACAATACAGTGCCTCCGGTCTGAAAATAGGAGGCATCAGGAGCTCCTGCCTTTACGAATTCCTGACTCAATGACATTAGCGATAGCGTAGCGAGTATGGCAACAACAAAGATCGCGCCCTCAGTAATCCTGGTGCCAACGTACCAAAGAGCTAGCCCTTCTTTGATTTCTGTGTCTGCGTTCCGTATCAGGACCGGATAGATCATGAATGCAACACCAGCAACTGCAACAGCCATGATCAATTCAAGAACCACCAACATGATCATTTGGTTCACATTTGCCGCAGCATTGGCAAGAATACCTGGTCCATCTTGCAGAGAAGCCAAAGGAGCAAAAGTCAGTACGCCTGCAACCGTCGCAACTATATACAGTACTCCCACAACTATTGCTGTCTTTCTGCTTGTATTCACTTTTTCTTTGGTAGACATCGGTTTTCTCCTTTTTCAGAAAAGTTAAGTACTGTTAGACAATTATTTTTTCTCAAAATCCCAGTTTTTGGATTTCAGACTTCCATTTTAATCACTCATTATTATTTATGGCTCGCGCAACCCTGCAACTCATGCATAAATAGGTGGCGATGTTTGGGAATCCCAGAAAAATAATTGTCCAAATGGCATTTTTGTCATCTCGCTGTTTCAGGAATTCCTTAAGCTTTTCCAGATATTTATGCGGTATTGCTAGGTTTGCCAGTCAACTTCTCTTGCTAAGTTGGACGATTTAAAAACTGGAAAAGCCTTTCTGCGATACGGGTCGTCAATTGTTATTATGTTCCACAGTTATGACAACATTCCCCTTTTTGTGACCGGTTTCAGCATACCGATGTGCTTCTAAAGTCTCTGCCAACGGATAGGACCGATCAATGACCGATAATACCTTTCCTGCTTCGATTATCTCTCTTAGATAAATTAAATCTTCAATACGAGATGCGATCCCAATAACGACTTTCTTGGTTCCTACAATTGAAGTCCATAGAACCTGAAGCAGAGGCCAATCAACAGTAATAAAATACCCTTTTTGCTTGAGAGAGTTTTTACATCGAGAAAACGAAGTTTTCATGACTGCATCGAAAATTATGTCATAGATCTGATCGCTTTTGGTAAAATCCTCTTTGGTGTAATCAATAACCTTATCGGCGCCTAGAGATTTCACTAATTCGATATTCCTGGTACTACAAATACCTGTAACATCTGCTCCGAAGTATTTGGCAAGCTGCACAGCAAATGTACCAACACTGCCAGATGCGCCAACGACGATAACTTTTTGTCCGGGCTGAATGTTCCCTTTTCGCAGTAAAACCAATGCCGTCAACCCGCCAATTGGCGCGGCGGCAGCTTCTTCATAGGTCATATTGGCTGGTTTAATCGCCACCTCATTGTCAGGCAGACAGATATATTCAGCATTGGCACCCCCAAAACCAACATTCCAGATGATCCCGAAAACTGGATCACCGACTTTAAATTGGGTTATATCCTTTCCAACGGCTTCAACTTCCCCAGCAAGTTCATTCCCAGGTATCGTTCTTCTTGGTCTACGAATACCAAATAAAAATCGCGCAGGGAGCCAGTACCAGGGAGCCCATGTGCTACTTCGCATTCGTATGTCCCCGGCTGTGACGGTGGACGCGAGGATTTTTACCAGGACTTCATTGTCATTTGGGATTGGTTTTTCGACCTCTTGGAGTTGAAGAACTTCCGGAGGTCCATATTTAGTGCACACAATCGCTTTCATATGGGTATCCTCCTTATACTGATGACTCATTTGTCTCGCTAAATTCTGTTTTTACAGACGGGGAAGCAATTGCAGATGAGTTTAACCCTTTAACGATAAGCCATACCGCAAAAACCATTTCTTGCACGGCAATTGGAAGAAACAAAATCTCAATTGAATCAATACCGAAAAATTCGGGTAAATAATTTGCGAAAGACAATGAGGCTCCAAGAAGACCCCACACTGATAACCATCGAGGAACGAGCTTTCTTTGATACAACAGATAGTTCAAAATCAGAGCAGATAGAGACCAAACGAGTCCAGACCCAATCAGAAATGCCCAATCTCGTATTGCGAGTACTACAGTGCCTACGGTTTGAAAATTGGAAGCACCTGGAGCTCCAGCTTCTACAAATTCCTGACTTAATGTCAATAGTGTTAGTAGGCCGATGCTGCCAACGATAATGCAAATGGCCTCTATAAACCTGAGACAAAAAAACCCAAGAGCTAAAGCTTCATTATGCTTTTTCAAGATTGGGAGCAGCGTTGCTATAATGCCAACAACCGCAAGGGCATAAATCCATTCAATGAGCATTCCTATGATTACTTGGCTCTCATTCGCAGAAACATTCACAAGATAATCCGGGATAGGTTCACCTGCAACTCCTCCTCCTAAAAATCCTATAAAGAAAAAAGTTGAAATTGGCGCTACCGTCGCAATTATGTAGAATACTCCCGCCCATCTTGCGTTCTTTCTGTTTGTATTCATTTTAGATTCTCCTTTATATTTATTCACTAATGGGTCTAATACCCCGCTGCTTGCGGCGAGAAAATCATTTCCGTTACGAATACCCCGACCGCTTGCGGCGGGGTAGTTCATTTTTGCTAAGTTGGACGGTTTAAAAACTGGAAAAGCCTTTCTGCGGTACGAGTCGTCAATTGTTATTATGCTCGACAGTTATGACTACTTTTCCTCGGGCGTGATCTTCTTCCAGATACCGGAATGCCTCAGGGGTCTCGCTCAGTGGGTACGTTCTGTCGATGACCGGTGCGATCTTGTCGGCTTCAATGAGCTCTTTCATAACAACCAGGTCCTCATGGTTCGGCGTCGACATGAACGGGCTTTCCTGCTGGTGCATGAACGGTGACAATAAATATGCCTTGAAAACGTAACCCATGCCACCATGACCACTATTAGGTATGATAATACCCTGGGGGGTGAGCACACGTCTCAGGTCAGAGAACGAACGATTCGCCACATTATCAAGGATAAGATCGTAGCGCTGCCCACTTTGCGTAAAGTCCTCTTGGGTGTAATCGACGACATGGTCTGCGCCAATCGATCTGACCATGTCCACGTTCCTCGTGCTGCAGACGCCGGTCACTTCCGCCCCGAACGCTTTGGCAATCTGCACGGCGTAGGTTCCCACGCCTCCCGACGCACCATTGATCAAGACCTTCTGACCAGGTTGCAACTTGCCCACATCGCGTAATCCCTGTAGTGCGGTAATTGCTGCGCTAGGCACGGCTGCGGCTTGCTCGAACGAGAGGTTGGCTGGTTTCATAGCGAACTTGTCTTCTGCTGCACAAACGTACTCGGCGAGAGTGTGACTGCATGAGCCGTACACTTCATCACCTGGTTTGAACTGCGTAACCTTATTTCCTACCTCCTGTACGTGCCCTGCCATATCCCATCCAAGAATATAGTTCTTTGGTTTTGGAAATCCGACGCTAAATCGAGCCAACCATGGTGAGCCTCTCATCGAGAAGACGTCACCTGCGTTGAGGGCTGCCGCGTGAACGCGTACCAGCACATCGTTTTCCTTGACCACTGGATTTTCGACCTCTTTGAGCTTGAGAACGTTCGTCGAACCGTAATCATTCTGGACTATTGCTTTCATAAGTATTCCTCCTTATTTAATTTGATTCGGTTATTTTTTGTCTTTTTGAATATTTTCTTAGAACAAATAATATCATCAACCATGGACTGGCTTTTTTGTAGTGAATGTACTTATTTAATAATTTTGACATTGGCTCAACTTCTGGAAAAGTATAGAAATCCATTCGGGACAATGCAGGGTGGAATGATAGCAACAACGGTTGATAATACAATTGGACCGTTAAGAGATGTAGTTGCGCCACCGAATGTCACCCGAACCTTGGAAATGAGATATAGTCATCCAGTGAACTCAGAAATGGAATAAATAGTTATTAATGCGTGATATGTAGAGAGAAAAGGATCAAAACTCAGCTTTGAAGCAAAAGCAAGCAGTTTAGACGGTCAGCTATTGGCAAAATGTAAAGCGGTTCATTGGATCATAGAAAGTGGTGCAGCCTAACGGTTAGCGTCACCGGCACCAAACCCGCGCAGCGGATTTGGTGTCCGTGTGCACGCATTTGTTATCTTTTCAGCAACGAATCTACAACTTGGCACACAGCATCGTCAAATGGTCTACTACTCATCTCAATATAATCAAAACCGTAAATGTGTGCCTCACGCTCTATGTACCTACTCATCTCCATTACGAAAATTGCAAAAGCTTCAATATATTTATCACTTGCATCCTGCATCCAGTCATGGTCAATCTCCTGTGCACTCCTCTTGAGATTCTCTTTGTGCTCGTTCCCTTGATTTCCAATAAAGACCACTCGAAAAGCAACATTTTCGAGCTGACTAACTAATTCGGGCAGAATAGCAACCCCCTCTACCACCACATCTCGACTCTCATCTCTCTCTCTTTGAACAAAAGGCATTACAGCTTTCCAAACAGCGAGATTCTCCTCAATCTGGTAATTAATACGTTCAGTCGTATTCTTTACCATCAAGTT
>CBFDCK010000120.1:0-10350 GCA_965603285.1 uncultured bacterium | reverse complement strand
CATCAAGCGATCGTGATAGATCTGCTTATAGACTATCGGGTCTGAGGGATTCCCACCTCGTTTTTCAATTTACTTGCTAAGGTGAATCATCTGGTAGATTGTTTGCTTTCCGGTCAATCTATCCACAAACTCAGTAACTATCGCTTGGATTTCTGTGACGCTCTCGTTGGTGCGGGTTTGTTTTAAAATCTCAACCATCATTGGAATCATCACCCTCTGCCATCCCTCCCGGATTAGGGAGATAGTGCCGTCAAAATCAAAAATGGCATGTTGGATCTCCCCGTATTCTACGGAGGCATTGATAATCTCAATGTGAGAATCGGGATAAAATCTATTCGAAGAATTCATTTATTTTCCAATATTCGCTGGGGGATAAAATCAGTATGGCTGTTTCTTATTATACAGCAGAGCCCTGATTACCCGTAACTGAATTCATGAATTATAGTTTACCTGTGTTAGAATATAATTGTGAGGGAAATCACGAATATGAGGTAATCATTTACTGAAAACAATATGTACACAGAAAGGAGGTGCCCCGCAAAAAAGACCCAACTCAAGATTTCACCATCCTGAAGGATTGCAGTAAGAATTTCATAAGCAACAAAATATTAACTAACAAAGAAGGAGAATTATGTTTAAGTCTAAATTTTGGTACCTAACTTTAGTGGTTTTAGTATTAGCATCTTTTGCTCTAGCAGCCTGCCAACCCGCAGCCGAAGAACCGGCGGCTGAAGAACCAGCAGCCGAAGAACCTGCAGCCGAAGAACCAGCAGCAGAAGAGCCCGGGGGTAAGCTTGAAATCTTCTCTTGGTGGACAGCCGGAGGCGAGGCCGAGGGTCTGGGCGCTATGTTTGATATTTACAGCGCTCAATATCCTGACGTTGAGATTGTGAACGCTACCGTCGCTGGTGGCGCTGGCACAAACGCAAAAGCCGTTCTGGCTACCCGTCTTCAGGGCGGCGATCCTCCAGATTCCTTCCAGGTACATGCTGGTCTCGAGGTTGAAAAATATGAGCCTGCGACATACTTGCAGCCGATTGAAGACAAGTACGATTTCTCTGTATTCCCGGAGGATCTCCTGACTTTGTTGGAGTATGAAGGTCACATTTGGTCAATGCCAGTGAACATTCATCGCTCCAATGTCCTTTGGTACAACAAAGCCATCTTCGAGGAAAATGGTCTTGAGGTACCTATGACCAAAGATGAGTTCTTTGAAGTCAGTGATACACTGCTGGCAGCGGGCATAATTCCGGTCACCATGGGGACTAAGGATGGCTGGGAAGCGGCTCACGTTTTTGAAGGTTTACTGGCTGCCACGCTCGGCGCTGAGGACTACCGCGGGCTGTGGAACGGTGAGACTTCTTGGATGGATCCCCGCGTAACCGAAGCCCTCGAATACTTTAACAAGATAATGGATTACGTTAACGAGGACCATTCCGCATTGACCTGGGACGGTGCTGGTGAATACTTCCTGGAAAATAAAGCCGCAATGATGATCATGGGCGACTGGACTGCAGGTTGGTTCGGCAGCAAAGCTTACAGCGATTACGGCTGGGCCGCCACCCCTGGCAGCGATGGGATTTTTGTCGGTCTATCCGACTCATTCGCACTGCCGCAGGGCGCCCCCAATGAAAAAGCTGCCGAAGATTGGTTGGCAGTCTGCAATTCAAAAGAGGGACAGGAAGCCTTCAATCCAGCCAAGGGTTCCATCTGCGCTCGCACAGACTGCGACAACGAAGCCTTTAAAGCTGTTCCTGAAACCTATGACTACCTGACCTCTGCAGCAGAGGATTGGGCCAGCGATTCAATTGTTCCAAGCGTCGTTCACGGCGCAGCCTCATTTGAGAGCTGGGCAACCGATTGGAAAGATGTGATTTCTCTGTTCGTCGCCAGCGGTGACGTAGCAGGCACTCAGGAGGCCCTCCAGGCTCTGTGTGTTGATGCTGGTGTCTGTGAATAATTAGCCAATCTACCGAGGCAGCCCTTGAAAGGGGGCTGCCTTTCTTTTTTAAGGTGTATGTCAATGCGTCATAGCAGAAAAGATCGAACACTTTCGATTCTCCTCGTCCTTCCCTCGATCATTGCAATGTTTGTCTTCATCTATGGCTTTATCGGATTCACCGCCTATTCATCGCTTTCAAATTGGAATAAGCTGAAACCCGATTTTAGTTTTGTGGGACTTGATAACTATACTCGCTTGTTTAAGAGCCAGCGCTTCATTATTGACATGCAGAACACGTTTACGTTCACATTGCTTTTCTTGATCGTTACGATTGTTCTCGGTTTTTTGCTGGCAGTCGTGCTTGATCAAAATATTAAAGGCGAATCAATCTTTCGAAATATCTTTCTTTTTCCAATGGCGCTTTCATACATCGTGACTGGTGTCGTCTGGCGTTGGCTTCTCGCCCCCGGTACAATTTTAACTGGTCCATCGGGGATAAATATTCTGTTCGACAAGTTTGGTCTTGGTTTTTTAAAAAGCGGGTGGTACACAGACCCTGATATTGGTATCAAGGCAGTCGTGATCGCGGCAACCTGGCAAATGGCAGGCTATATCATGGCGCTTTATCTGGCAGGCATGCGCGCCATTCCGGAGGAGATGAGAGAAGCCGCCCGGGTGGATGGAGCAACTGCGACCCAGGTTTATCGTTTTATTGTTATTCCTCTTCTTCGACCGATCACGCTCAGTGCTGTAATTATTCTCGGGCATATTTCTCTAAAGATATTCGACCTGATCGTTTCGATGACCGGTCCCGGCACCGGTTTTTCTACAGATGTTCCCGCACTCTTTATGTTTGATACGACCTTCCGCGGCAATCGCTTTGCTCAAGGTTCATCGATCGCCATGGTGCTGCTGCTCCTTGTCGCCCTTCTGGTAGTGCCATACCTTGTTAGCAGTTATAGAGAAGAGGTGCAGCGATGATTGCAAAGAGAAAGTCTGTCCACATCAGCAGAATCCTTCTATATTTAGTTCTGATGCTTTCAGCAGCATTTTTTCTACTACCGATTTTTTTGCTGCTGAATACCGGTTTTAAGTCTTACCAGGAAGTTAGCCTGTCGACTATGTGGGAACTGCCAAAGAGCATCGGTCTGGATTCCTTTACCAAAGCCTGGTTAGGGAGCAAATCCGAAGGCTTCCGCGGGCTAAATGAAAATTTTATGAACAGCATCTGGCTGACGATCCCTGCCGCTTTGTTATCGGCTTTTATCGGCTCGATCAATGGATATATCTTTTCGAAGTGGAAATTTCGCGGTTCTGATGTGCTGTTTGCAATGCTGCTGTTCGGAATGTTCATTCCCTATCAAAGCATCCTGATCCCCATAGTGCGCGTCCTGCAGTGGTTATCAATATATACTGGACCGCTCTATGACGCCACTGCTGGCTTGGCAGTGCCAGATTTGGTGGCATGGTTCCCAACATGGTTAGCCGAGTTCATTCCTGGATATGGCACTATTGGCGGTTTGATTCTGATCCACGTGATTTACGGTATCCCGATTGCTACATTGGTTTTCCGCAACTACTACGCTGGTATTCCAACCGATTTACTCGAAGCCGGCATGATCGATGGGGCGGGTTTGGTGGGAATTTACATATGGATTCTCTTCCCAATTTCCATGCCCGCTTTTGTGGTTGTTCTGATTTGGCAGTTCACATCCATTTGGAACGACTTCCTGTTTGGTGTGATCGTCACCAGCAATCCGAGCGTTCAACCGGTTACTGTTGCGTTGAACAATCTGGCTGGATCGTATATAGTGGAATGGAATGTTCAAATGGCAGGTTCATTAATCGCAGCATTACCTACGGTCTTGATTTTCATTTTCTTGAGCCGTTACTTCATCCGCGGCTTGATGGCAGGGTCTTTGAAAGGGTAGTGTGAGGAGAGGCTATTTTGCCGTATTCATCCATTGACCTCAAAAAAGTGCGGACGTATCCACTCCGTGAGCGTCACAATTTGGTCAAAATATCTGACTTAGTAAAACCGGAAGATCCGCTGCCATCTTTTGAAAATGATGAGATTGACCGGGTTGTCGAGAGTGTGGTGGCGGCGCGTCGAAAGGATCGTCCGGTAATTTTGATGATGGGCGGGCATGTGATTAAGTGCGGTTTGGGACCTTTATTAATTGCTTTGATGCACAAAGGTGTCATTACTCATATTGCGGGCAACGGTGCGATATCCATCCATGATTTCGAACTCGCTATGATTGGCGAGACCAGCGAGGATGTCGCAACCAGTATTGAAGACGGTACTTTTGGAATGGCTGAGGAAACCGGGACTTTCATTAATCGGGCTCTTCGCCTGGGTGCAAAAGATGGATTGGGCTATGGGGAATCGGTAGGGCGCTATATCGATGAATATGCTTTCCCGTACCGGGAATACAGTGTCCTTTACAATGCATACAAATTGGGTCTGCCAGCAACCATTCATGTCACAATTGGCGCAGACATTATCCATCAGCATCCGGATTGCGATTTCGGAATTCTGGGTTGGGCTAGCGGTCAGGATTTTAAAATCTTTTGCGCTTCTATCTCCAATTTAGAAAACGGCGTCTTCTTGAATTTCGGATCTGCTGTAACCGGGGCGGAAGTCTTTTTGAAAGCCATTTCTATTACCCGAAACCTGGGTTTCCCGGTTCGTGATTTTACTACCGTGAACTTCGATTTGATCCCTCTTGGCAAGGATTATCGTTCACCCGTTGGCAAAGATAACCCCGAGTATTATTACCGCCCAAGGAAAAATATCATCAACAGACCGACCTCATTGAATGGTATTGGCTATCATATTCAGGGCGACCATCTGCAAACGATCCCATATCTGTATCATGGTGTATGTGAAGAACTGAAAGCGCATCCGTTGAAAGCGCTCCTCGAACCCGATGCTTCTGAATGTGACTTTTCCGCTGGGATGGCACGGGTTGAAGAACGATCACCACAGGCTGCGGAAGCGCTGCGCGACTTGTTGGGTAGAAGACCACACTTGAAAGATAATGCACCTTCCATTTGCAAGACCTATCTTTCTATTGCCGAAAGCTTCGACCGTGGAGGAACATTGTTTGTATACGGCAATGGGGGAAGTATGTCGGATGCGCTCCATATTTCTGGCGAATTGTTGAAGTCTTTTAGCCTTCCTCGCCCACTTTCACAAACGCAGAAAGCTCGCCTGTCGCATGAGCCGGACGGTAAATTTGTTGCTGAAAATTTAGAGAATGGCTTTCGGGTAGTGGCGCTCGGTACCAATCCAGCCTTAAACAGTGCAATAGAAAATGATTTTGAGGCCAGAGGCTTGGGCGTCGCCCAACAATTAAACGCTCTGGCACGACCCGGGGATGTTTTCCTGGGGATTAGCACCAGCGGCAAAGCCAGGAATATCTATTATGCCGCAATAGCTGCCCGTGCTTCAGGAGTAAGGACAATCCTTCTGACTGGTGAGGGGGAAAGCCGTTTATCAAAAATTTTTGAGATTTCAATCCATGCTCCTGCGGGACGAACGGATCTTGTGCAAGAAGAGCATGTCGCCCTGTATCACTGTCTATGTGACATGCTCGAACGCGACTTCTACGGATAGAAATCCTGCCCCCCCCTTCCCTGCTCCCCCACTCCCTTCCTCCTAGCTACCAGGGTTCCCACGCCCTGGGATCCGCACCCCCCTTCCGTCTCTAAAAGAAGACCAGATATAAGACTACGCCTGCCCCAATAACAGATAAGGGATAGACCCAATCCAGAATGCTGTCGATGCGGTCAGCCAGCTCAGCCTGGTCTCCCATTTCCAGCCGCTGCAGCCAGACATTATAGATAACCACCAGAGCGCTGAGCACAAAGGTCATAAGCATCACGGCGTCGAGCAAGGTCATGTATCCCAAGCGGGGATAGTTGTCAGCCAGGCTAAAACTAAATGCGATAAATACAAACAGATTGGCGCTTGCTACCTCGATCCGGTGCCTGTAATCCCTCAGGAAAAAGGTAACCCATGAAACCGCCAGGATCAGCAGGAGCGGTACAAAGATCTGGAACAGATAATAGTCCAGGTGTCGCGGTCCTCCGAAACTAAAGGTGAACCTCGAGGTAGTGGACTGGGTGCTCGCCTGCTCGCTCGTTATGCTGGTATCGAAGTTGTCGATAACAAACTCATCCTCCCCATGCTCAGCGCCGATCTCGCTGTAACCTTCCAGGTCGTTGAAGTAGTAAACGCGCTCAGGATATATGGCATCGATCTGAATTAAAAGCTCCTCATCATCAAATGGATACTTGCGGAAGTCAAAGTCCACCTGCAGGTTCGTGGAGAAACGTTCAAAATAGATAGCGTGACCATCCTGGGATATCACAGCCACCCGGTTCTGGGTCCAACGATTGCCCTGCTGGTTGTAAATAGTAAACTCGGGCCAGCGACCCTGAACATCCGCGAGAAAATCGTCAAAATTCTGCTCGGTATAGTTCTTTAAGACACAGTCGCAGCTATCGGGGTTGAAAGCCAGCGCAGGGTCATCCCATTCCATCTGCAGGCTGGCTACAGCCGTATAGAATTCATTTTGCTCATCAACCTCAACGATCTGCTGCATTTTAACCCCAATCTGCACAGGGATCGGCTCTTTGATGACTGTCTGGTCGTTAGGAGTCACGTCACCTTCCAGCACATCGATCGCATTGACACCCACCAGCAGGCGGTAGTTTCCCGTGCTGCCCTCCTCTCCGCAGCAGCCAACGATCTTGATCGCATAACCACGGCCTCTATCCTCCACGGTGTACTCCAGGGAGGCGCTCGTCTCCTTACCGGCCGGGTTAGCAGTGCGCACCGGTTTGTCTGCATAGTTCAGCAGCACCAGCGCCGGACGCAGGTCACCCGAAGTCGCTTCCACGAAAACAGAGAATGTATCACCCTCTCGCACCTCGTGCAGTTCAAGGGTTTCCTTTGTATTCCCCTCCGTGAGCGAGCCCCTGAACTCTTCCACAGCCACACTCGGCGACGATGCCTGCGTGTCCAATATGGCAATCGCCTCTCCGCTTGGTTCAGCCTCCCCACTCAATACCTGGGGGGCATCCAGACCTATCAGTAACTGGTAGTCTCCAAAGGTGGCCTGACCTAGAGCGGATAGAGCATTGCTGACGATCAGCCGGTAATCTCCTTCGGATGGCACAGGGAAGGAGAAAGCAGCCGCCAACCCTTCACCTCCGTCGTCATCCCAGACCAGAAATAGATCGTCGGCTGCAGCCTCAGCGGCGAGCAAAGGATCGCTTCCTTCGACGAGAGCTTGTTGGATGGCGGTCGTGTAAGACTCTTCTACGGCTTCGGTGTCGCTATCTCCATCGACCAGACCAATAATCGGGTCCAGATTGCCCGATGTGCCCTGCATGTGGACGTAGAGGGTCTGGTCGCTCTGCAAGTCGGGTAGCAGGTACCAAAAGAATTCCCCAGGGCGGATCGTGCCGGTCACAGTCTGTACCTGCCCGGCTCCCTGCGCCCGGACCACCCGCAGACTCCCGAGCAGACCCGAGACCAGGATCAGGAGCACCAGCGCAGTGCTCCATACCCGATAGCGAACCGCGCGCGATCGCGCTGTTGGTTTGCCATCCTTCGAGATCACCGCACCTTCCTTGCTGTCGTACCGGTTTTGTCTTGACATAATCACCTCAAATCTCCACCTGGCTGCCAGGGCTTCCACACCCTGGGAATTGCATGGCATAAACCAGTATCAAGTCGACCAAGTACCAGAATTCTTCACAGCCGCCATCTGATTTGCGCAATTATATCGCATCACGTGGCGCCGCCCACATGCCCCCATACCCCCCAGCAGATTTAGTCGGAGGGAAGATAGGCTCAAGCTTAGGCCATTGTTTGTCGGTTAGGAGCACAAGGTGCTCCGTGAGTGGGTTCAATGATTAATAATTTTGAGTAAAAAATATTCGCGAAACGAAGAGGAACGAATAATATGGCGACGGACGACGGACGAAGAAGGAAAGACGAGAAACCAGGTAATTAGTCATTAAAGGGCAAGGCGACGTGGGAGCCGACTCAGCAGGGATAGGAGGCATCCAAAGTACGGATGCTTAGAGCGGATGCTTGGCATACTTCGTATGCTTGTTGAATGATTGATTCGTGGCTGCGCTCCTAATGACACTGTATTAGAAAGTGCCCCTCATAGCAACACCTTGAGTTAAAGTGTCGGGGAGTTAAATGTTTTTGATTAAAAAAATAATCGCGAAACGAAGAGGAACGAATAATTGGGCGATAGACGAAGGACGATGCCGGATGCCAAGCTGAGAAGAGCAAGAAGATGATCGGGTCCGCTAGGACGGTGAGAGTTGAACTGGTCATGGGAGCTCCTTAGTAAAACCAGTTTACAGTATAGAGCTTAAATTATAGCACATATGTTCTGGAGCGCAAGGGGGAAATTGGGGAATTTAGAGAAATACCACTTTGGGGGATAAGTACTGTGGTGGGGAAAAAGGGCTTAGAAGAGCAGGATATAGGGGAGAATGAAAAAGTTAGGAACAGCTAGTAGCAAATTGCAAGCCAGAATAGAAATTGAACCAATTCCGTAGCGTTTGCTATCTGCTAGAAATGGTTCTCCATATTGTGTGCCGCGCATGGTATACTTGGCGATATACTCATTGAGTGAGTAGGTAAAATCTGCGATGCGTGCAAGCGACATATCACCCGAATACCCTCTACTCGGATTTCTATCCCAGGCACCTTCCCACGGCTACGAACTTCACCGGCGCCTGGAAGAGGAGCTGCAGGGCATCTGGAGTCTCAGCCAAAGCCAGTGCTACAACATCCTGAAGCGCCTGGAGGCTCAGGGAGACGTGCGCGGTGAGGTCCAGCAGCAGAAGGCAGCTCCTGCTAAACGCCTTCTAGCGCTCACCCCAGCCGGAAGTAAACGCTATAAACGTTGGCTGCGTGAACCTACCCCGGGGAGTGTGCGCGCCATCCGGATAGAATTCTTAACCCGCCTGTATTTTGCTCGAACCCAAGACGCACAATTCACTCAGGAGCTGATCGAAGACCAAAAACACTCTCTTATGAAAGATATTCAGCGCCTGCAACAAATTTACGATGAAATGCCAGGATCACAGCTCCTGAACCGGCTTTCAATTCAGCTTCGCAGCCGGCAGCTTCAATCTTGTCTCGCATGGCTGGAAGACTGCCGCTCAAGTTTAGAGTTATGACATTTTCAACATTGAGGAGTTCACACATGAATTCATCCAAAACAACCATCTTACTCCCCCTATTCCTTCTATTCCTGGCGGCATGCTCGCCCGCTACAGCCAATCCAGATCAAGCACCAGCTGGGGAAGTTCTATTCACACCCACCGCTGAATCTATAGCTCTGGAAGAGGATATGGCAGCAGAGCCCACCGTGATCACCCTCACGGATGCAAGTGGGAAAGAATTGAGCTTTTCTGCACCACCTGAGCGCATGGTCTTTGCGGGTCGTGCCGGCCAGCTCCTCATCCATGCCGCCTACCTTTTCCCGGAAGCGATCGATCGTGTTGCCGGGATGGAACAACGAGCGCAGAGAGGAACTTCCATGCTCCCCCTGATCGATCCGAAGTATGAGCAGAAAACCCAGTTTGAACGCGACGCCGCTGCTGAACAGATCGCCCCAGTCCAGCCTGACGCTGTGTTGATGAAAACGTACATGGCTGAACGCCTGGGTGATCCGCTCGAGCAGCTCGATATACCCGTGATCTACCTGGACCTCGAGACTCCTGAGCAATTCTTCCGGGACGTGGAGAGTTTAGGAGTTTTGTTTGAAAACCCTGAGCGTGCTGAGGAAGTCAAATCGTTCTATCAGGCTCGAATGGACCAGGTCGAAACCGCCCTGAACGGCTTGAAGTTGGAAGATCGACCAAGTGTGCTTTTGATCCAGTACGATACCAGGAGCGGAGAAGTGGCGTTTAATGTGCCTTCGGCAAACTGGCTGCAGACCGTGATGGTTGAACTTGCCGGCGGGGAACCTGTCTGGACGGAAGCAGTTACATCGGGTGGGTGGACTGTTGTGAATTTCGAACAAATAGCAGCCTGGGACCCCGACCTGATTATGGTTGTAAATTATTTCGATGACCCCGGAATCGCGGCTGCTGAGCTGCGCAAAGACCCAAAGTGGCAGGCGCTGCGGGCGACCCAAGAAGAAAACATTTTCGCATATCCAGGTGATTACTTAAGCTGGGATCAACCCGATACGCGCTGGATCCTCGGACTCCAGTGGCTGGCAACGAAAATCCAACCGGACAGATTTGAGTCTTTAGATCTGCTCGATGAAGTGAAGACCTTTTACGAAGAGATGTATGGATTGGGTGCTGAAACATTCGAGTCGGAGGTGCTGCCTCTGATCACGGGTGACCTCGACGTA
>CBFDCK010000119.1:0-10551 GCA_965603285.1 uncultured bacterium | reverse complement strand
CTGAGATTTGCTAACGGCGTTTTGGGAAGCATACATCTCGATTTTTTTCAACACCCACCATCCCACCATTTGGAGATCATTGGAACGAGCGGTACAATCAAGTGGGACAATAGCGACGGGGTCGTACGTGTGTATCAAACAGAGTGTGGTGAATGGCGAGAATTTATTCCACCTGCAGGTTTTGAACGCAACGATATGTTTATGGCGGAAATGCGACATTTCATTTCCGTGCTTAAGGGCGAATCCTTGCCCCTATGCACCCTTGAAGATGGTGTGAGCGCGCTGGTGTTGGCTTTAGCAGCGCAAGAATCACATCAGCACACCAAAATGGTCAAACTATGAATGCTTTGATATAATCACGCCTTGCGCTAATATTCTATATACAGGAGTTTCATTGATGAAAGAAAAAGAAAGTAATAGTAATTTGATATCCCCTTACGCTGGCGAGTTGATTGACTTAATGGTCAGCGAAGAAGAACGTCAGGAACTGCTTGAACGCTCCAGCCGTTTACAATCTGTGCGAATATCACCCCGTTCCTTATGTGACCTCGAACTGCTCGCAACAGGCGCCTTTTCGCCGTTAGATCGATTTATGGGAAAGGCTGACTATGAACGCGTATTGACTGAAATGCGCCTAGAAAATGGTGTCCTTTTCCCCATTCCCATAACACTACCAGTTGATGAAGACGCTCTTCCAAGCTGGGGAGAGCAAATCACCCTCAGTGACACCCGCAACAACACGCTCGCAGTCATGCAAATTGAGGAGGTCTACCCTTGGGACTCATTGAGGGAATCCAGACTGGTGTTGGGTACGACTGATTCTCGTCATCCGCTGATATCCGAAATGGTACGCTGGGGAAAAGTGTATGTGTCCGGCGCGCTGAAGATGATCAACCTGCCTATCTATCATGATTTTATGAATTTGCGCCTTACCCCCACTGAAGTGCGCGCTCTGCTTGAGGGTATGGGTAACGAGCAAGTTGTCGCCTTCCAGACACGCAATCCAATGCACCGCATCCATGAGGAACTGACCAAACGCGCCGCAGAAGAGGTGAACGGCAGCTTATTGATCCATCCGGTCGTCGGCATGACAAAGCCCGGAGATGTTGACCACTATACCCGCGTACGTGTATACCGAACTCTGCTCGAGAATTACTATGACCAGGAGTCAACTGTGCTGAGCCTGCTACCGCTTGCCATGCGTATGGCAGGGCCGCGCGAAGCACTGTGGCACGCGATCATACGTCGCAATTACGGTGCGACTCACTTCATCGTGGGCCGAGACCATGCTGGACCCGGGAAAGATAGTCATGGCAAACCATTCTACGGTCCTTATGAGGCTCAGGCGATGATGGAGCAATACGCCAACGAAATTGGGGTCCAGCTAATGAAATTTAAAGAACTGGTTTATTTGGCTGATGAAGAGCGGTACGAAGAAAGGACCAACATTCCAGAAGACGCACGCATCTTTTCCATCTCCGGGACTCAAGTTCGGGAGGAATATCTCTCAAAAGGCGAGATACTGCCGGATTGGTTTACGCGTGCCGAAACCGCTGAGATTTTAAAGCAGATGTACCCACCTCGGTATCAGCAGGGTTTTTGCATCTGGTTTACTGGTTTAAGCGGGTCCGGGAAATCTACTACCGCTGAAATCCTCACTTCGCTGCTACTGGAACGGGGCCGGCAGATCACACTCCTCGATGGAGACGTTGTCAGAACCCATCTATCCAAAGGCTTAGGTTTCTCCCCTGAGGATCGCGATACGAATATCTTGCGCATCGGCTTCGTCGCCGGCGAAATCGCTCGCCAGGGCGGCAGCGTGATTTGTGCTGCAATCAGCCCCTACCACGCCACCCGCAACGAAGCCCGGAAAATGGTCGGCGAAGATCATTTTATCGAAGTGTTCGTTGACACTCCGATTGAGGTCTGTGAACAGCGAGATGTTAAAGGATTGTACGCTCGCGCACGAAGAGGCCAGATTACCGGTTTCACAGGCGTTGATGCTCCTTACGAAGCGCCCATAAAACCCGAAATCACACTTGATACGGTTGAAAACGATCCATTTATAAACGCAAGTAAAATCATCGAGTTTCTGGAAGAGAGCGGTTTCCTGATCCCAGATGGACAGCCAAACAACGGAAAGAATCATAAATCACAAACAGAGGATTTCGAAGCTCACGAAGAAGAACAACCTGAAGCCAATAAATTATAAATAATCAGACATATCACCGTTCAAATTAAAAAGATGCCCAACTCGTCCAAACAACCCCTTATTTGGGAAAAATTCAACTTAACCGCTAAGGTCGCTGTTGTTACCGGCGGCGCTGGCTTGCTTGGCGCTGAATTCTGCCGCACCTTAGCAGAGGCTGGCGCCAGTGTGATCATCGCCGATATGAACATAAGCTCTGCACAAGACCTGGGTAAAGAGCTCATCAATCACGGAGGCGCTGCCCTTGCTGTGGAAACCGATGTCAGCGACCTAACATCCGTCCAGAAAATGGTCGAGGCTGCTTTAGAGACTTTCGGGCGACTGGATATCCTGATCAACAACGCAGCTCTCGACCCTAAATTTGACCCTGAACATATATTTACTACCACAGAGCGGTCTCCCAATGCTAAACTGCAAACCACGTTTGAAAATTACCCGCTGGAGACCTGGAACACGGCTCTCAAGGTAAATCTTACAGGTGCTTTTCTGTGCTGCCAAGCAGCTGCCATTCCAATGTTAGACCAGGGGAGTGGGGTTATAGTTAATATATCCTCGATTTACGGATTGAACGGTCCAGATCAGCGCATCTACCGTCACCCAGACCAACCCAACCAATTCAAACCGGCTTACTACTCCGTTACTAAAGCCGGGATATTGGGACTGACTCGCTACTTGTCGGCATATTACGCTGGCAAGAATATACGTGTCAATGCTCTCACTCCAGGTGGTGTGTATAACGATCACGATGAGACTTTTGTAGAAGTGTATTCCGCGCGCACCATTTTAGGTCGCATGGCAAACAAAGACGAATTGAACGGCGCATTGCTCTACCTGGTTTCAGATGCATCTTCATACATGACTGGTGCAAACCTGGTTGTGGATGGAGGCTGGACTACGTGGTAACCGCGAACAATTTAGATCAATCTGCCCAGACTGAAGTCTTAGCCCTCATTCCTGCCCGTGGCGGGTCGAAGAGCATCCTACGCAAGAACCTCCGCCTCTTCGCAGGGCATCCTCTGATGGCTTACAGCATTGCTGCTGGTTTAGCAGCTGAAACCGTAACACGAGTCATCGTGTCCACAGACGATGATGAAATTGCCGGGATTGCCAGGCAGTTTGGCGCACAGGTTCCCTTTATTCGACCTCCTGAATTCTCTCGAGACGATACACCGGACCTGCCAGTCTTCCAGCATGCTCTGGATTGGCTTGCTGAGTATGAAAATTATCAACCTGAGATCGTCGTTCAACTTCGACCCACCTCACCCTTCCGACGGGTCTGGCATATCAACCAGGCTGTCAATCGATTGATTGAGCAACCGGATGCTGATGCTGTTCGAACTGTTTGCATCCCCTTCCAAAATCCATTCAAAATGTGGCGCATCAACGAAGATGGCTTGATGTGTCCTTTGATGGAGATAGATTTTCCAGAACCATACAATATGCCACGTCAGTCCCTCCCCAATGTCTATTGGCAAACTGGCTACGTCGATGCAACCTGGGCGGATACTATCACAGGCAAATATTCCATGACTGGTGACCGAATATTGCCCTTGATCATCGACCCAAGTGAGTGGATCGATATTGATTCCCCCGATGATTGGCGGCGCGCTGAACGTCTGCTCGAAAGCGGGGAAATAGAGTTCGCTGATCTTGGATTTCATCTGTAATTAACCAATAAATATCAGTTTCATTCATACCCACACCACTCCTTACGTTTACTATGGAGGTATTTCATGCCCGAGATAAGAATCGGCGACCGCCTGATCGGTGACAAACACCCAACCTACATCATTGCCGAGATAGGTGTCAACCATAATGGAATTTTCGAACTGGCACTCCAATTGATAGATGTTGCAGTGGACGCCGGGGTGGATGCTGTCAAATTCCAGAAGCGAAATCTTGACAAACTCTATGCCAAAAAATATTTACGCAATCCTAACGCCGGTGAGAAAACCCTGCGCTATCTTCTACCAATCTTGCAGCGTGTGGAACTCCCCAACGAAGCTTTTTATAAGATAGCTGATTACTGCCGTGAAAAAGACATAACCTTTTTATGTTCTGCTTTTGACACTGAAAGCGTTGATTTCCTCGAGACCTTGAATGTACCTGCCTACAAAGTCGCATCTGCTGATCTGACAAACATACCACTCCTTGACCATCTGGTTCATAAGAAAAAACCACTCATCCTCTCTACAGGCATGTCACGCATGGAAGAGGTTGAGTTCACAGTAGATTTTCTCAAAGAGCGCGGTGCGGAATTTGCCCTGCTTCACTGCAACAGCACCTACCCGGCTGCTTTTGAGGACATCAATCTGCGGTTCATGGATAAACTTCGCCGCTTCGACGTGCCGATTGGATACTCGGGGCACGAACGCGGCATAGCTGTGTCCACAGTTGCCGCGGCACTCGGCGCCAGCATTATAGAGCGGCACCTGACCCTCGATCGTACGATGGATGGTCCCGACCACGCCGCTAGCCTGGAACCACAAGGCTTCGGGAAAATGGTGCGCGACATCCATCAAGTAGACCAAGCATTAGGCACCGGTGAAGAAAAGTTCATCTCGCGCGGCGAAATACTCAACCGGGAAGTGCTGGCAAAAAGCCTTGTGGCAACACAGAACATTCAGCCCGGAGAAACTATCACAGCCGAGTTGGTCGCGGTCAAAGGACCTGCTTTAGGGCTTTCACCCCAAAAATATCCTGAGCTAATTGGACGGAAAGTCGATCGCGTTATCGAAGAAGATGAACCGTTCTTAGACCGGGACCTTGGGATAGAAATCGCGCTCGACCTGGAGCATGTGCTGCCCATGGATTACGGCTTTACGGTTCGTTTTCTCGATTTCCAGGATATGTTAATCTATCAACCCCATATGTTGGAATTTCACTTCACCGACCAGGATCTGGATGAACCCTATCCGGGGGAAAACTTCACCGAGGGCGATGAACATCCTTTAAAGTTAGTCGTTCATGCGCCAGAATTCTGGGATCGCTCTTTGGTAGACCTGTGTTCGCTTGATGAGAGCCATCGACTCGGATCGCTGGCATTAATACAGAAAGCGATTGACCTCACCCGTGAAATTGCCCCCCATTTCGTTGGTATCCCTAAGGTGATTGTCCATCCCGGGGCGATGAGCCTCGACCACCCCATTTCTGACCGGGAGGCATTGTATAACAACCTGCATCGATCGGTTGATGAGCTTGATTTTGAAGGGGTGGAGTTACTCCTGGAAAACTTGCCACCACATCCCTGGTATTTCGGCGGACAGTGGCTGACTAACGCTTTCATGGATGCAAATGAAATTCGTGATTTTATCGTCCCATTGGGTCTCGATATGTGCTACGACACTTCCCATCACAAGCTGTATTGCAACTGGGCAAAAGTCGACTTTTACGATCAGCTTAAGGTTCTGCTCCCCCATATCAGGCACCTGCACCTATCAGACGGTGCTGGTTTGGATGGTGAGGGTCTACAAATTGGGGAAGGCACGATTGATTGGGTACATTTCTTCAGAGTGCTTGGCGACTATAGGGGAACCATGATCCCCGAGATATGGCGTGGTCACCAACGCCAAGGGGAGGGTTTCATTATCGCGATAGGACGACTCTCTGATGCATACTTCGAAGCTTTGGCTAAACCGGCTTCAATTGAAAAAGGATGAATTCTTACTTGAACACAAGATATGGTGAATGGCTAAACCGGCGCCGAATTTCCAACCTGGCGCGCCAAATCGCTGTTCAAAAAAGTCAGGGAACTAGCTCCATCCCCATAGTGTTCTTTAACGCATCCACTCGTCTACAAGGGCTCAGCCTCAACGCGGCTTTTTCGCTTCTAACCAGTTGGAGCCTACACTTGACCGGGATTCCGGTTGTGCACTATGTATGCCGCTCAGGGATGAGCCACTGTGTATTGGGCACCAACCGCGCAGATTACAAATCACCTCCTCCCTGCAAAGCATGCATTGCACAATCGCGTCGTCTTTACGCGGGTTCCAATGTCCATTGGTTCGAATACAAACAGGATGATACCCTTACAACAGAGATACGTGACCTGAGTATCAATGAATTAAGCAATTTTGAGTATCTGGCAACACCTTCACCCACAACTCGAGATTCACAATCCAAATCTTCAAACTCATCACTCCCCCTTGGTCGTCTGGTTCTACCTTCAGTTCGCTGGGCTTTACGGCGCCATAACCTGCCTGACGACGACAAAACCCTCGATTTAATGCGCGAATACATCCTTTCGGCTAATAACATTGCCAGAGAATTTGCTGCGTTTATTGATGACCAGCAGCCATTTGCGGCGCTTATCTTCAACGGAATTATGTACCCGGAAGCGACAACCCGTTGGGTTGCTCAAAATCACGGTATCAGAGTGATTACACATGAGGTGGGTTTTCAACCTTTTTCTGGATTCTTCACCGATGGCGATGCTACTGCATATCCAATACACATCCCTGATAAATTCGAGCTCACTCCCGAACAAAAAAAGCGTCTGGACGTCGATTTAGAACAGCGCTTCCAGGGAAAGTTCACGATGGCTGGCATCCGCTTTTGGCCTGAGATGCGCGGCCTGGATGAGGATTTCCAACATAAGGCTGCCCAGTTCCAGCAGATTGTACCTGTGTTCACCAACGTTGTTTATGACACTAGCCAGGTGCATGCCAATCACTTATTCCCACACATGTTCGTTTGGCTTGATCTGGTGCTGGATTTGATTCTCTTGCATCCAGAAACCCTGTTCATCATCCGCGCCCACCCGGACGAAATGCGTCCCGGAACCAGAAAACAGAGCCGCGAGAGCGTGCGAGATTGGGGGGTTCGAAATGGTGTCAACGACCTGAATAACGTTATTTACATCGACTCACAGGAATATATCAGTTCATACGAGCTTATCCAGCGCGCCAAGTTTGTGATGGTCTATAATTCTTCCATAGGTATGGAAGCAGCCTTGATGGACGTACCTGTATTGTGTGGTGGTAAAGCTCGATATACCCAGTACCCCACCGTTTTCTTTCCGGAATCTCCTCAAGAGTTCCAAAAAACCGCCGAGTACTTCCTGAACGCCGAAAAAATTGAAGTCCCACCCGAATTCCAACACAACGCACACCGCTTCTTATACTATCAGCTTTACCGCGCATCACTGCCCTTCAACCAGTACTTGCAAACCGGATCCCGCCTTGGTTTCGTTCAGTTGAAGCCGTTTTCTTGGTCAGAACTCCTGCCTGAAAACTCAACCACTATGCAGGTCATCAGGGAAGGAATCATAAACGGGTCGCTTGCAGGACTTCCAGTCGAGAATGGGGATAGATTCCTGTTGCCTGCTGTACAATAAAAAACCTCTCACATACCAATATGTCCTCCAGAGAAAATACAAACCACAATGGTGAGACTGATACAATGCAAGTAAAAGAAAGCACTTCGCATTGTGAAAAAATCGAAATTCTTTCAGCCGATTTACTGGATCAGAACCGTGACCTGGTGACGGAATTAAGGGAGTTTGCGCGCTCGCTAAAATTGGATTTCGGTTGGCACTATCTGCTTGATATCATCTGGACTCTAACTCAATTAGGTGCGGTCGAACGCAAGCTTATTATGGATGCCGGGGCTGGAACGGGTTTAATGCAGTGGTGGCTTGCAGAAAATGGAGCCCAGGTCATCAGTGTGGATCGAGTCAGCCGAGCTAACCTGCCTCTCCGCTTCCGAAACCGTTACGACGTACAAGGATTGCGCCCAGATGATCTCAATTCACCGGGTATGTTTTTTACGACTTACAACCAAGAAGGTAGTGGATCAGCATCACAGTCAACAGCCAGGAAGTTAGTATCCCAAGGGCGTTATCTGTTTGAAATGACGCAGTACTTATCACGAAATTACTTCAAAGGATCAGATAAAAAAGTGTCCCGTGGTCGAGTGAGCATCTACAACCAAAACCTGGCTCATTTGATTGACATCGCGGATGACTCTTTTGACGCTGTCCTCGCAATATCAGCTCTTGAACATAATACAGAAGATGGGCTAAAAATGGTGGCACGTGAACTGCTCAGGGTTCTTAAACCCGGCGGCATTTTATTGGCCACTCTATGTGCCGCACGCGATCAGGACTGGTGGCATGTACCATCAAGCGGTTGGTGCTATACCGGAAACAGCCTCAAGAACATATTCCAATTTGGAGATGACACACCTTCGAATTACGACCAATACGACCAGCTGTTCAATCAACTCAAGAACTGTGGTGATCTGCGCGATAACCTGGCAGATTTTTATTTTAAGTCCGGGGATAATGGTATGCCCTGGGGAAAATGGGACCCCCAGTACCAACCCGTGGGAATTTGCAAGATAAAAGGAAAGAAGGGACAATGACTTTAGATCAAACGCATTTAACCGAGCGCGTTCAAGCTCTCCTCGTGGAAGCTTTGCAGGTAGAACCCGATATAGTCACCCCCGAATTAACATTTGGCGATTTGCCACAGTGGGATTCTTTAGGACACATGGAGGTCATGATGCGCCTAGAGGAACACTTTGGTGTCGAAATCAACGGAGATACGATAGCAGCATTAATCAGTGTCCCTGAAATCTGCACTTACATAGAGGAGCAAATCGATGGTTAATAAAGCCAGCGATGAGACCGTGAAGAACACAACGATCCTTGAGATCGAACCTGCGGTATCAATCCCTGATTACATGGTTGGAGAAATTCAATCTAAACTTGCCTACGTGGACGAGGCGATCAGCGAGGCCCAGGTAAAGCCCGACCGGATTGTGCTACTAGTCCGCTGTCCCAACCTTCTAAGTACAGGTGAACTAACACCCGAACACCACGAAAAAATCGAGGCAAAGGTACAGAGGGTGGTCCTTTCGATGGCTAAAGGTGCAATTAAACCCAAAGTAATTGTACTTGAGGACTATATGGATCGTCGGGTTCCTTACGACAGCGACCCTATGCCCGAGCTGATCGTCCGGGGAGAAATCAGCCAGGAAGGGAACGGTATTTATACTCTTGGTCCGCTGCTGGCTAAGCTAATCGAATATTTCGAAAGTCGATTTCTTGCGCTGGCAGAATCTTTTAAAGCAATTCCCTACCGGTTCCCGACCTTAATCTCTGCCCATCAACTGGACAAGGTAAATTATTTCAGCTCCTTTCCACATTCGTTGACATTTGCTGCACACCTGCGGGAAGATCTGGAAATCATAGACGGCTTCGCAGAACAAGCTTCTTGTGATGAACATGGTTTGAATACACCGCCTGATTCCTTCGCCCAGGTGCAAGCTCTGCTATCGCCTGCAGTGTGCTACCACCTGTATTTTGCGCTGGCGGATAAACCTCTCCCAAATGGGCAAATCACCGTGACCGCGGTTGGAAATTGCTTCCGTTACGAATCCATAAACCTCACCTCATTGGAACGATTGTGGGACTTCACCATGCGTGAGGTTATCTTTGTTGGACCCAAGGAATTTGTGCTCGATAATCGCGAAACTGCCCGCAAACGCATGACCCAGGTCTTCGAGGAGATTGGGTTGGCATACCGGGTAGAAACCGCCAACGATCCATTCTTCATCGGCGAATTTCGCAAACAAGCGGCATTCCAGAGCGCATTCCAACTGAAATACGAAATTCGGGCTTCGCTGCCTTTCAAGAACTCAACACTTGCTGTCGGCTCTTACAACTACCACCAGGATTTCTTCGGGCGCAACTTTAACATTAGCCTACCAGATAATACTCCTGCCCACACAGGCTGCGTGGCTTTCGGTCTGGAAAGAATGGCTATCGCCTTCCTGACACAATACGGTCTCGAACCTTCCAGATGGCCAAATGCTGTCAAGGATGCCCTCCAATGAACGATAAAGTAAAAAATCATATACTATACCGCCAGGTAAAGGACAACGATCAGCCTGTAATAATGGCTATGTACACCGAACTCAACAGCTATTTTTATAAGCTCGGATATCGCCTGCCGCATCCCGAAAACGTAGGCCAGGTTTGGCTGGATTCATTCCAAAGGACATTAGGTCGTTTCAGTAACATTTTTATCGCTGAGATTGAGAATCAAGTGGTTGGTTTTATGCTCTGCCGTATCAAGCAAGTGCCCCAATACATGGGTGGTGTGCTGGTAGGCGAACTCAGCGATATGTGGATATTATCTTCAGCCCGTCGTATGGGCATCGGCGACAAACTTTCACGATTATCCATAGACTGGCTTCGTGGACAAGGCGTCCATTCCATCGAGATCCAGGTGCTCAGAGATAACGAAGCCAGTTGGAAGTTATATGAGCGCATGGGTTTCCAATTGGAGTACCGCGCTGGTCGACTCTTATGGGAAGATTATATCGAAAGCGACACT
>CBFDCK010000118.1:0-10615 GCA_965603285.1 uncultured bacterium | reverse complement strand
GAACATTCTGCTCGGACCGCTGAACAACAACACAATCTTCCAGGGCTTTGGGGGACCGTGTCAAACGACCAACAGCGGCGACCCGATCGTGCTTTACGATCACCTGGCAGACCGCTGGCTGCTCAGCCAGTTCGCCCTCCCCAACAAATTAAATGGACCCTATTACCAGTGCATCGCCGTTTCTGCCACAGGCAATCCCACCGGTCAGTGGCACCGCTACGAATTTCAGATCAGCGAGACCAAGCTGAACGATTACCCCAAATTCGGAGTCTGGCCTGACGGTTACTATATGACCGTCAACCAGTTTGAGTATGACTCCGGCTGGGATTGGGCAGGTCAGGGCGTCGCAGTATTTGAACGCGATCAGATCCTGGTTGGGGGGGAGGCTCGGATGTTCTTTAAAGACCTGTATATAGAAGATCCAAATTTGTATAGCATGCTGCCGGCGGATTTGGATGGTCCCCCGCCTCCGTTAGGCTCCCCGAACCCGTTTGTACAGATGGACGACAATGTCTGGGGGGACCAGCTCCAAGTCTGGAATTTCAGCGTGAACTGGGCTGCTCCTTCTGCCTCATTTACCTTTCAAAACGCAGTTCCAACCGCTCCTTTCGATTCAAATATGTGCCCCGGTGACCCCAACTGCATCCCGCAGCCGGGGGGTTGGGCGGTTGATGCCATATCCGACCGGCTGATGTACCGTTTACAGTACCGTAACTTTGGCGATCACCAGAGCCTGGTTGTCAACCACACCGTGGACACAGGCGGCGATCACGCCGGCGTGCGCTGGTACGAGCTGCGGAGCGGAGGTGGAGGATGGGGCATCTTCCAGCAGGGGACCTGGGCGCCTGACAGCGATCACCGCTGGATGGGCAGCGTCGCTATGAACGGCAGAGGCGATATTGGGTTGGGTTATTCGGTGTCCAGTACGACAATTTATCCTTCCATCCGCTTCACCGGTCGCCTTGCTGAGGACCCGCCCGGGCAGATGACTTTCAGCGAGGGGGAGATCAAATCCGGAAGCGGATTCCAGATGTCGTCTTCTGGACGCTGGGGTGACTACAGCATGATGGCGGTCGATCCGGTCGATGACTGCACCTTCTGGTACACTCAGGAGTACTACGCCATGAGCGGTGATAGACTCTGGCAGACGCGCATTGCCTCGTTTAAATTGCGCGAGTGTGGCAATCCGACGTTTTTGTATTTTCCCTTTATTGAGGGTGGCTATCCGACGATTTTATATTTTCCGCTTATTTATAAATAAACCCCTCATGAACCTGGTTGCGATAAACTGTATCGCAGCCGGATATCCCCACGCTCTGGGTGGTACTTTTCCCCCTCTTTATCCGACATCAGTATCCTCTACGTGACATCTATCCTTATCCCGCTAGCTTCCTCATCAGATTTTGGTGGGGACTCTGAACGGATCAAGTACATGGGGAAGATGATCAGCCCTGGTATTAATAACTGGCTGGTGTTTTCAGGGTAGAATCGTCCCATAAGAAGAGCTGTACACATCCTTAAGCAGGCGGGAGGTCAACATGATCCAGGCGTCAAAACCTAAGTATCAAACCCTTTTAGAGATCCTGCTCTCTGCTATCCTGTTCACCTTCATCCTGCAGTTGCTGTCCGATTTTATTGCCTCGATCTACGCGTTCGGGCTGCTGGGAACTTCAATTCCGGTTGAAATCCTGGCTGTCATGCTCTTCTTCTCACCTGTGCTGCTGCTGTTTACGCGTCGCGGTCTCCCCGACTGGGTGCTGCTTGCCAGCGGAGAGTTGATGCTCGCCAGTCGAGTGGTCGAGGTCATGCTCGAAACGCGTGGCAGAATGTTGGTTTCCGGGTTCGGGGTGGCTTGTTTTCTGGTATTTTTCCCATCTATGCTGTGGAAGTTGGGGCAGGAGAGCCGTAGGGATGTTGGACGCGTCCTCGGCGCAGGGTTAGTGATAGCTTTAGTAACCTCTATACTTTTCAAGGTGCTGTATTCCGGGATCGATGTCTCTACATCCCACCAGTTTTACTTTATCGGCTGGATTCTGGCTGCCATTGCCGCAGTAATTTTAGTCCTGGTAGTGAGGAGCAGCGGGTCTCAGGACAGGGAGGAACACCCAATTCCAGACGCGAAACACCAAAAAAGCGTCTCCTTCGCTAAGGTGACAAGTCTTAGTCTGGGAATCACGACTGTCTTTCTGCTCCTTTATTTCGCCTTCGCCAGCCCAAACGTGATCGCCCGCTGGACGGGCGCTAATTACCTGCTGGTCCTGTCTGTACTGCTGCTGAGCATATGCCTGTTTGGTGCTCTCCTATTAAAACCGTGGTTCAGGACCAAGCTGACGCCCACTGTGATTTGGGGCTGGAACATCGTTTATATCGCTTCCATGGTGCTTACCATCCTGGTGCATCAGATATTATTCCCTGCTGATCCGAGTGCCTACCCTCTGTATGAGCCTCCTTTATCACCCCTCTTCTATGTGCCGCTCTTGATAATGGTAGCATTGTCGCCGGTCATCCTGATTGACTTTGTATTGCATGTAAATGAAATAATCAGGATCAGGCCGACTGTCAGAGCGCTGGGCGGCGGGTTTGGATTGAGCTCCTTGTTCCTGCTGGTAATGGTGTTTGCGCATGTATTCACAACCGTGTACGACTATATCCCAGTGATCGGTCCACTCTTCCGGGATAAGTTCTGGCTGGTTCACCTGGTGGCTGGGATTGCGCTTGCCTTTCCACTCCTGCTTGTGAGCGACGATGCGTTTAACTGGAGGGTTGAGAGGGGCACCAGCAGGATCAGGGAGGTGGTGCTGGGTTACTTGATCATTGCAAGCATTGTGTCCATCGCAGGTGCATTCCTGGTTGCTCCACAGCCAACCCCCCAGTCCGGGGAAGTGCCTGCGTTAAAAGTGCTGACCTACAACATCCAGCAGGGCTACAGCGAAGATGGGCTCGAAAACTACGACGGGCAGCTCGAACTGATCCGCTCCCTGGATCCGGATATTATCGGGCTGCAGGAATCAGACACCAACCGCATTTCGGGTGGTAACAAAGATATCGTGCGCTATTTGGCAGACAATTTGGATATGTACTCTTATTACGGCCCCAAAACAGTTTTGGGTACCTTCGGAATAGCGATTCTTTCAAAGTATCCCATCGAGAAACCAAGCACTTATTATATGTACAGCGCAGGGGAGCAGACTGCCACTATTCACGGCCAAATCACGGTGGGGGAGACATATAACGTTTACGTCACTCACCTGGGCAACGAAGGTCCATTCGTGCAGCAGGAGGCCCTTTTAAAGGGTGCAAACGGTGAAGATAACGTGATAATGATTGGAGATTTCAACTTCAAACCCGGCACGCCCCAGTACCGCATGACGGTCGAGAGGCTCGACGACTCCTGGTTGCTGAAATGGCCCTCTGGGGTGGATGACCAGGGTTTGGATCCCGTTGACCGTATAGACCATATATTTATCTCGCCTGGGACGGCTATTACGGACGCTCGCTTTATCTTCAGCCCGGCTTCAGACCACCCAGCATTTTTCGTGGTAATCGAGCCATAAGATTATGTATTGTAGCGTGTGCCGCTTTTCCTGGACTAGAGATCACTATAAATATCTGCTATGAAAAACAGTACGCCTAATCGAGTTCTGGTTCCCTTAGGCGTTGGTCTGGCGTTATCGCTTCTCGGCGACCAGACGCTTTACACAGTCCTGCCGAATCCCGAGATTTCGGCCCAGGCTGGGGTTACCCTGGGGATGGTGGGAGTCCTGCTGGGCATCAACCGTCTGACCAGGGTCGTGTTCAACATACCTGTAGGCATGCTCTATAGTAAACGACCGAGGCGAGGCTTAATGATCGCGGCGATGTGTTTTGCCGTGCTTTCAACTATGTTTTACGCCTTCACCAGGGGGGTTGAACTGCTTTTAATCGGGCGCGTGCTGTGGGGTATCGCCTGGTCAGGGATTTGGATTGGAGGCAATACGGTAGCACTTGATATTTCTCACAAGTACAACCGGGGGCAGATCACTGGACGGCTGCAGGCTTGGTTCTTTTTGGGTATTGGATTGGCTTCTTTCGCGGGCGGGGTATTTACGGATTTGTTCGGTTACCGGGGAGGTCTGTGGGTCAGCACCGCGCTGACTGCAGGGGGCGTATTGCTGTGGGTGCTCACCCTCCCCGAAACGCGACCCTCCGAGATGGATGAGGAACCGGAAGTCCATACCGGTAACCCAAAGCCCCCCTTTCCTTGGAAAACCGCCTTGCAAGTATCCGTGCCCACTTTTGTCCTGCGCCTGGTATTTGCTGGCGTTCTGACTGCGACGACGATTTTATGGCTGGCGCAGTTCGTAGATGGTGGCATTTCGCTACCTGGGCTTGTGCTCCCGTTGGCAACATTGACCGGAGGCTTCGTTGCCATTCGGGTGCTGGTGAGCATGCTCAGCGCACCGTTAAGCGGGTCTATCTCGGACCGCCTGGGTCGCCGCTGGGCGGTGATGGTGGTCGTGTTTACAGTAGGAGCAGGCGGTCTGTGGTTGATGAGCCTGCAGATTACTGCCGTCGCGGTTATCGGTGCTTTGATGGCTACAGTTTCAGCGGGCAGCATCCAGTCCCTGGTGCCTGCTATCATAGGCGATCAGGCTGGGGTTGGGGAGCAAAGCCGTGTGATTGGTGTGGTGTACACAATAGGCGACCTGGGCAGCGCCATCGGTCCTATGTTCGGCTTGATGCTGGTGCCGCTGATCGGGTTGGGGAGCGTGTACCAGATTTGCGCCGTACTGTTTGGGTTGGTGGGGGTTTTCGCAGCCTTCCTGGCTTTCCGCGAGCCGGTCATACCTGTAATATAAGCAGTAGTAGTTGAGGCATCCGATGTAAACTGGACCTTGCAGTTTGGGTTTTTTTTGGTAAATCCTGTCTCCTTTATTATTAACTCCTATTAAGACTACTAAGTGTATAATTATGGTATAAATAGTGTTAATTACAAGCTGTGGATCAGTTAAAAAATTTCTTATCGGAGGGTAGATTATGAATTCTGCCAACAAACAATCCAGGAGGGTCTCCATTAAGCGCACAACGATGGCGTTTTTTGTGCTTTTCTTGGTGAGTATCCTGGCTCAAGCGTGCAGTTCGGAGCAAGATCTGGTAGTCGGCGACCAGGCTCCAGGTTTCACGCTCCCTTCCGCAACGGGCGTCGATGTCTCCCTTGGCGACTATACTGGGGAAGGTCCAGTTTTGCTCTATTTTCATATGGCGCTGGGCTGACCACCATGCATGCAGCAGATCGTGGATCTGCAAAACGACCCCGACTTCCAGGCGCTGGATGTAGGATTTATCAGCATCGCTTTTGACTCCCCCGAGTAAACTTTCTCAGGGCGCACTTGAATACGATATCACATCAGTTCCCTTGCTGACCGATGATGAACACGAGGTCTCCGAGAGTTATGATGTCTTGAAATGGGCTGTTGCATCCGGCGAGCCCGGACACACATTCGTGCTTGTAAATGAAGACGGGAAAGTCGTATGGCTCAGGGATTATGGCGCTCCGGAAAACGGTGGAGTCATGTACGTACCCGTCGAGGATCTTGTGAGCCAGGTCAAGGCGAATTTGGTTAACTAAGAAATTAAGTTGAACAATCAGGAAATCTTAATAATTGCTGCTGCGCGGGCTGCAGCTCTATTATATGCCCGCCTCGATCTGTTTATGTTCGGAATGAATCTGAAATCCAATCCTGTTTTCCGGTTGGCGGACACCGGATAAAACGAGTATCTATGACTACAATAACCCTTTCGCGCCGCGATTTCCTGCGCTTCCTGGGATTAGGTTCCGCGGGTTTGTTAACCAGCGGCAGCCTGGCTGGTTTGTTGAGCAGCTGCACCCCACAGGGTGATGGCTCCATTGCGTTAGCAACTGCAGGGTTATCGGCAACCACGATGCCCATTACCGAGACTCCCACCCTGACTGCGGAAAGCGCTTCTGGCATAGAGCCAGATGTGGAGATCGCGCTGCGAGCTGTCCCCGCACAGGTGCCTATTTTGCCGGGCAGTTCCACCAAGGTCTGGCAATACCAGGGCGAAGTGCTAAAAGGTGCGCCTGAGGTGCTGCAAGACCTCCCCAATACTTACCTGGGACCAGCGTTCCACCTGAAAAAAGGGCAAACTGTGCGTGTCCGTTTCACGAATGAATTGCCCGAAATATCCATCGTCCACTGGCATGGTCTGCACGTTCCCGAACTTGCTGATGGTCATCCCCGCTTAGCCATTAATACAGGCGAGACTTACGTTTACGATTTCCAGGTCGCCAACCGGGCTGGGACCTACTGGTATCACCCTCATCCTCATGGGCGTACTGGTCCACAGGCGTATTATGGGTTAGCCGGATTGTTTATTGTGAGCGATGAGGAAGAGGGTGCGCTGGGGCTGCCTGAAGGTGAGTTTGACATTCCTTTAGTGATTCAGGACAGACTTTTTAATAACGATAACCAATTGGTGTATGGAAGCAATGGGATGATGGATCAGATGATGGGATTTCTGGGGGATCGGATTCTGGTGAACGAGCAGCCGGACTTCACCCTGCCGGTTGCCACACGCCCATATCGTCTGCGGTTACTCAATGGTTCCAACTCCCGGATTTATAAGCTGACCTGGGATAACGGCACGCCGCTAACTGTGATCGGAACCGATGGCGGTCTTTTAGAACGACCAGTACAGCGCGAATATGTTACTCTGGCACCTTCGCAGCGTGTGGAGTTGTGGGTGGACTTCCGCCAGCATCCGTTGGATAGCGAGGTCCGGTTGGTGAGCTTGCCATTTTCTGGGGGAGAGTCCATGGAAGGCGGCATGATGAGGGGTAGCGGTATGCCCCAGGGGTCGCGTTTCACTGTGCTTGTAGTTCAGGTCAATCAGGAGGCCAAGAGCTCCGCTTCCCTGCCAAAAAGATTGACAAGTTTCTCCAGTTATGACGTCGCCCAAGCGGTCAATCATCAATCCCCACGGAAGTTCGTTCTGGTGATGACTATGAGACAGGGCTGGTCAATTAACGGGCGCACCTTTGAAATGACAGATGTAGCCCCGGATGAAATTGTCAAGCTCAACACTCTCGAGACCTGGCAGTTCATAAACCAGGGGGGTGGAATGGGGATGGGACGGGGAATGATGGGGGGCATGGAACTGCCGCACCCCATGCACGTCCACAATTTGCAGTTCCAGGTTGTGGAGCGGCAAGTCCAATCCGCTTACCGTGATGCCTGGGAAACCTTAAGCGCTGGTTACATAGACGAGGGATGGAGGGATACCGTTCTGGTCATGCCCGGCGAGCAGGTCAAGATTTTGCTTAAATTTGAGGACTACACTGGTCTTTATTTGTTCCATTGTCACAACCTGGAACATGAAGACATGGGCATGATGCGCAACTACCGGGTAGAAGCGTGACCCGTATTCATTAATTACTTGAATCATCAATCAAAATATAGGAGAAAACTATCATGAAACGCATATTCATTATTACCCTGGTCGTGGGCGCCATCCTGCTGGCAGCATGCAGCGGATCGACGGCGCCTGCTGCTACGAGTGAGGTCGTTGGTAAAAAAATATCCGTCTCTGGCGGAGAATATACCGATGTCTCTGTTGCCGAACTTCAGACCATGCTTGAAAACAAGGATTTTACTTTTGTCAACACGCATATTCCCTTTGAAGGGGACATCCCCAATACCGATCTTACAATCCCATTTGACGAGATTGACCAGAATCTGGACCAACTGCCCGCTGATAAAGATGCCAAAATTGTCCTGTACTGCCGCAGCGATCGTATGAGTCGTATTGCCGCCGAAACTCTGGTAGACCTTGGATACACCAATATTTGGAACCTGGACGGTGGCTTTAACGACTGGGAAGCGGCTGGATTGCCTCTGGAACGCGAATAAAGTCTTACCACGATCCGGTGCTCCCGCCCCTAATCTCGATCCAACGCTCCCTATCACCTCGATCAAATGCTCCCGCATAACACCTGGTTGCGATGCTCCTACGTCGCAACCTATTGAACTCCCTGCTCCAGCAAATGAAGTTTGCTCCGGGCGAGTGTCGCTACCATGCCGTTGAATTGTTAAACATCATTAATGAAGGACAGATATCTTTATAAAGTATAATCCTTCAGGGTTCGCAACCAAATAGCTTATACCTGATATCTCGAACTCCTTTCTCATAATCAGTCGACTTTACCAAACTCCAATCGCAAGGAGATAACCATGCCTGATCCACGAGTTACCAAATTAGCGCAAGTTTTAGTAAATTATTCACTTGACCTCCAGCCCGGAGAGGAAATGTCTTTGAACGTTGGTCCGGGGTCAGAAGAGCTTGGTCTGGCGGCATACAAAGAGGCAGTCCTGGTGGGAGCCCACGTTTTCGTCCAGGGTGGCTTAGCGGGAGCGGAGGAGATCTTCTATAAGGATGCCGCAGATACACAGCTTGACTACGTTTCTCCAGTCACACGCCTCATTGCTGAACGATTTACTGCCTTACTAAATCTGCGTTCTTTTCACAACACTCGTGAATTGAGTGGGGTGGACCCCACCCGCCAGAGCCGCGTCCGCAAGGCGAATTCGGAAATTATGGAAATATTTATGGAGCGTGCTGCCCGTAAAGAGTTGAAATGGTGCCTGACGGTCTTCCCCACCAATGCTTCAGCCCAGGAGGCTGACATGAGCCTGAGTGAATATGAGGATTTTGTCTACGCAGCCGGCTTGATCGATTTACCAGATCCTGTTGCCGAGTGGGAGGTGGAAGGGGAACGCCAGCGCGAACTGATCGATTGGCTTTCAGGTAAAGATCAAGTGTCCATCAAAGGCAGCAATATCGATATGCGCTTATCTATCAAGGAGCGAAAATTTATTGAGTGTTCCGGCAAGAACAATTTCCCGGACGGCGAGATCTTCACGGCTCCGGTCGAGGGGTCGGTGGATGGCTGGGTGCGATACAGTTATCCTGCTATTCATGGCGGTCGGGAGGTCGAGGATATCGAGCTGTGGTTTGAGGATGGCAAGGTGACCCAGGAAAAGGCGAGCAAAGGTCAGGAGATGCTAACTGCGTTGCTCAACACCGATGACGGCTCTCGTTACCTGGGTGAGTGGGGTATCGGGACCAATTATGGCATTCAGCGCTTTACCAAGAACATGCTCTTTGACGAGAAAATCGGAGGCACAATCCATTTTGCTGTTGGATTTGGGTATCCGGAATCCGGGAGCCAGAACAAATCTGGCATCCACTGGGACATGTTGTGTGACATGGCTGATAGCGAAATTACGATAGACGGGGAATTATTCTACAAGGATGGCAAGTTCATGGTGTGAGGTTTCGAATTCACAGGTTTTAGATGAATCGGGATTAACAACTATGTGTAGCGACCATCGCCTTAAAGGAATAGTTATACTCACAGCCCTGGTCGTCGGGCTTTTATCTTGCAGCCTGCCGCAAAAGCTGGTTTCCTTGAACGAACAGGATTCCAAGGACGCGCAAGCCTCCCAGGATTCCCAGTTATCCCCCACACCGGCTGATGTGACCGAGATCGCCCCACCAACCCTCACGGCTGCACCAACAGAAGAGCTTCCCCCTGCACCTGAGACTACTGAAGTTGTGAAGATTCAACCCCCATCAGACTCCCCCACAGTTGAACCCAACCTGGCTACCAATAAAACCGTCCACGCACAAAATGAAGTACCGGATCAAACAGCCGCCATGGCAGTAGATGGGTACATTAACTCACTATGGAATTCAGGAGGCGATGATCCCCAGTTAATTGAAATTGATTTAGGAGAATATTCTGATGTTGAGACAATCCGGCTGCATGTCTCCCAACAACCACCCGGCGATACGGTACACGAGATATCCGGCAGTCGTAACGGAAATGTCTTCAAACCGATGCATATTTTCAGCGGTTACACAGAGGATGGGCAGGTGTTGGAATTCAGCCCTGAGACACCCTGGATGGGGATCCAGTTTATCAGGATCAATACAGCCGCAAGCCCCTCCTGGGTCGCATGGAGGGAAATCGAAATTATTGGCTCAATAGGGGAGTGATGACGTATCGATTGAGGCTTTTTAAAACCCCGATTACGGCGTAGACGGTATTCTTAAAATCAGCCCCACCCCATAACCTACCAGCGCGCTGAGCGTGCCGATGACCGCCATCTCCAGTCCGCTCTTGCCGGGGTTCCCGACGTAAATGTGCGCTTTGTATGCGCCCACCACGAACAGCACCAGCGCCGCCACCAGCACGGATACTACCATACTGGTATTCACCGGCAGGAAGAAGAAGGGTACCAGCGGGATAAGTGAGCCGATGATCGCGGCGATGCCCACGATCAACGCGGAGCGTAGAGCCTGTTTGCGGTCAACGGGTATGAGTTGGTGTTCTTCTGCCATCATCACAGCCACCCACACGTCTTTGTTGGCAGTTATCGTGTCAACAATCAGGTCCAGCAGTTCGCCTTTGAAGCCCTTTCGGGAGTAGATTTCGCAAATCTCCTCCCGCTCCAGCTTGGGCACATCCTGGATGTGGCGGTACTCCCGTTCGCGCTCACTCTCGTAAAAATCGGCGTCTGCTAATGTGGACGTATAGGCCACGGCTGCCATG
>CBFDCK010000117.1:0-10619 GCA_965603285.1 uncultured bacterium | reverse complement strand
CCTGTGAGAAAAAATTGGGTGGATATGTAAGAGAGACTTTTCGGCAAGGCGCAGTTAAAACTAGCAGTCTGTCCATGTATAATCATATTATGTAAAAGTTGGAAATTTTCTTTTTGCTAAATGCAAGTTTTGTCCCAAATAGTTTGGCGATATACAGTCTGTGGTCTCACAAGTAGTACGCAAAAATACACAAGAGTATGAACGCCGTTCGTGGAAAGACTGAATTGAATACAACGTAGATGTATACACTTACTTATTGGCATCCGGCAAACAAATTGATACGCCTTATATGACTTGCGTCTATCTATGGAAATAGCTCGAGTAGTAATAAAAATATAATCTCGCTCTGGTAAATTGTTCTTTGAGATTGACCGGTGCTTTAGTGAGATTGAGGAATCTATCAGCAAATCCTAAGGAGAAACAATGCCTGACTATAGCAGCCTGAGACCCCTAAAAGATTTCAAAGACCATGATTTCGAGCTGGTTTTTCCCGACCTGGATGAAGAAACAAAGATTCGGACCATTCAAAACCTTCTTAAGCTTAGAGAAGGGCTGAGTTCTATTCCGGATAAACTGGCTGATAAGAACCTGATCATGGCCAGCTGGAATATCAAGGAATTTGGCCATACCATACAGCGCCTTCCTGAGTCGTACTTCTATATTGCTGAAATAATGTCCATGTTTGACTTAATCGCGGTTCAGGAAGTTAAGTCTACCTTAAAGGACCTGAGCATCGTGATGCGTCTTCTGGGGGATGACTGGTTGTATGTCATTAACGATGTAACCGAGGGGCATAAAGGGAATCGGGAGCGCAGTGCCTATATTTTTGACAAGACACGCTTGAGGTTCTCTGGCCTGGCGGGGGAAATCGTTTTTTGGGAAGAACTAACCAAAGACATGGAAGTCAAGCAGTTGAAGCGAACGCCTTTCATCACCGGTTTCGAGGCGGGTTGGAAGGAATTTGCCATCATCAATTTTCACCTGCATCCGGGAGACGACGATGAAGACACTGAAACTCGCCGGCAGGAATTAGAGTTGCTTCTAAAAACGTTGGCAGAGAAAAAGAAGAAGGGGCATTTGTGGACTGAAAACATAATCCTGTCTGGCGATTTTAACCTTTATGAGGGAGCTACCAAAGATGATGCCAACGTGCAGATGATCAACGATGCCGGCTTCTTTGAAGTGCTGAGCCTGAAAGGGGTGAAGACGAATGTCTCCCAGACCGAGGCGTACGATCGGTTGTTTATCAGCAACAACGACTACTTTGAGTTCGGGAAAAACGCAGCCGGGATAGATAAGGGCAGTGTCTTTCTGCTGTTCGATTATGTTTTCAAGCTAGGCGATGAAGATATTTATCAGGAGTTTATGGAAGATCATTATACGGGCGACAAAGACACCAGTGAGCCAGGGTTTTTTGAAGGATACTTCAAAAATCCCTGGCGGAAGAACCAGTTGTCGGACCATCTGCCGATCTGGATCGAGTTGATTATCGATTCCTCTGACGAGTTTCTGGAGGAGAAGCTCGGAGAGTTGAGTTAGCTGAGTTAAAGCAATGTAAAGATAGGCTCACAAAAGCAGGTTGCTAAATGTTAACCTCCGCTCTGTATCGGTTCAAAGCCTGTGAGACAAAATAGGGTGGAAATCAAGCGGTAGCCAATACGACAAAGGCGTAGGCAAAACTTGCAGATTACTCATGTATAATCATATAGTGGGAAGGCAGGAAAGACTCTCTTAGCTAAACGCAGGTTTTGTCTCAAATGGTTTGACAATATACACTGAAATCTTATTAATCCTTTTTCCGGTTCTTCTTTCACAGCGTTGGATATAAAGCTCACTCTGAGGTATTATTAGGAGTACAAATAATCCAGTGGCAGTAAATATCACTGCACCATTACTCCTGCCGATAGCTAAATTGTTTAGGGTCAATTTATGCTGTTAGCTTTTTTATTATCCTCTTGTTGAGGTGATTTTCAAAAAAAGGAGGTTTGAAATGAAAAGAAAAAAAATATTAGCAATCGTGTTGACCGGGTTATTAACCCTGCTGGTGTCATCAAAGGTGTATAGCGTCACACTCCAAGAAAGTATCCAAGACCAGATGAATCCACCCAACCAAGATTTTTCAAGCGCCGCAACCATTCCATACATGGGTAATCTAACTGATAAAGGGGGTAATCCCGTAGAAGATGGCATCTACGCCTTCAAATTCTTTATATATGAAAGCCAAAACCAGGAAGAACCGCTCTGGTCAGAGGCACAGGAAGGGGTGGAAGTAGAAAACGGAGTATTTAATGTACAGCTGGGAAGCATGGAACATCTGCCCGTACAGGCACTGCAGAGCGAGCACCTCTTGCTTCAGGTCGCAGTGCGCGGCCCGGGTGATAACGTCTATACAGCTCTCAATCCGCCTCAAGTTCTGCAATCCATATCCGCTTCAGCTCCCGCCAGTATTAACGCACATCCTGCTTGCGCCCATGACCACATGGGGGAGGAATGGATAAATGATAATCTTAATGCAGGATTGACTATAAAAAATTCTTCTGATGATTTCTCCTTTCCTGCCATTTTAGGAGAATCGACTAACTTTTATGGGGGTGTAGGTATTGCAGGGCATGCCTCAGGGGGTCATGGTGTAGAAGGTATCAGTGAGAACAACATAGGAGTATATGGTTCTAGCACGTATGATACAGGAGTATATGGTAAAAGTTCAAGTTTGTATGGGGTATCAGGTTACAGTTCTTCAGAGCACGGTGGTTATTTTTCAAGTGGAAACGATCATCTTGATCTAATGGTTGCTGGAAATATTGGAAGAATAAATGCTGCGGAATATGATGGCAGTAAGCTATATCTGTCCAGTAATGCAGATCTTATCCTAAAGCTCGATAATGACGGGGGAGAAGAACATGTCTTAAGAGTAAAAGAATCAAGTGGGACTGATGTTTGTACGATAAATGAATCTGGCGACCTTTGGTGTGCGGGTACTATAAGTGAGGGAGCAAGCACTGCTCAACATGGGGAGCGTTTACTTTACCCAATTGGCAGCCCCGAAGTCTTGTTTGAAGATTTTGGGATGGGTACACTTGAGAATGGAGAAGCCCACATCGAGTTTGAACAAATCTTTGCCGAGACGGTCAACCTTGGTGAAAACTACCACGTATTTCTGACTCCCGTCTGCGACCAGCCGCTAGTCCTGAATGTGTCCGCAAAGACACCATCAGGTTTCAAAGTGCAGGGTGTGACATTGGATGGCACACCCTCGAACTGTACGTTTGATTACCGCATCGTTGCCAAGCGACTCGGTTACGAGAGTCTGCGTCTGGAGCGGGTTTCAACAGACCTTGAGGAGACGAACTGATGAAAACTCGTCTTCTGCTAATCCTCCTTATCTTCCTGTTGTTTATTTTTGCACTCCCTCTGAAGGCAATCATGCCGGCCGCCTTGGCTGAATCTGAGTTGAATCGAGACACCATCTGGATGGTCACAGGCAGCACTGCATCCTCAGATGACACCTATCACCTGATAGGCACGAACTGGCAGGTATCGGGAGTATCTGTCGGTGGTGATTACAAATTACTCAGTCCGCTGTCACCATTAGATTCAAGTGAAGGTTGCTGCTGTACTTATCTTCCAGGTGTGTTAAAGGAATGGTAATTTCTTTTGCATACAAAGTATCGTAATTACGCTAAAAAATAGATTCTGAACAATTAAATCAGCCCTTCACCAAAAACACCCCCGTCCATTTGACACGTGGTTATATATGATGTAGGACAATATCAGAAGTGAACATGGGGGGTCTTTACAATTGAACAGCCAATCCTTGATGCCGGTGTCTAGGGGGTACCGGTCGGGCACCAGAGGAGCAGATTGCAGGAATATGTGCCACTTGCATCTTGAGGTTCTGTCCATCAGTGGAGATGAGTCCAGCCTATCAAAAAGGGGCTGCCAGTTACGACAGCCCCAAAATCTGTGAGTCGTTCTTGATAGATGGGTGTTCTTTGGTGTTGCTAATCAGTCGAGAGCCACGCGTATTTGCTATCCTTCAGGACCGCTAATCCTTTACGGCGTCAACTGCCGGCCTGATCCCTACACTATTCCCAGCACGCCCAAGATTGCCGCGGGGAGGATAACGTATTGAAAAGAATGGATGATGATTGACATCCAGGTACTGCGAAACCTCTTAGCCGGAAGGGCCAAAGCAAAGATACCAACGAGGATACTTCCCGGTATCTGCCAAGGCTGATGCCAGTGGTAGCCCCCAAAAAGCACGCCGTTTGCCACCCAGTCCCACTTGCCGAAAACACCTTCCATCTTTGGTAGTAGAACACCCCGGAAGATAAACTCTTCTCCCAAAATATTGAATACTGCCAAAAGGAGGAACAACCCTAAAAACACCCAATCACCCACCAACTGGGCTTGAATTTCAGGTTGTTGTAGAAATTCCCCAATGTTGCCATCGGGCGGCGCGGCGAAGACTGGGAATAATGAGACGAACCAGCGATCCCAAAGCGGCGGTGAAAGGGACCAAATGATAAAGATAAGCAGAATGAATGGTATCAACCATAGCCACAGCTTACGGCGGGACTCGCCGGTTTTAGGGTCTCGTGGCGTGTTGAGCCACAAACGCTGCCGGATGGTCGCCCAGTGCAGATTGCCTCTTTCGCGGTAAACGATGATCAGGGACAGGACGAACTGCCATATCAAGCCCACTGAGAGCAGTCCCAGCTTGATTTTTCCCACCCCTATTGGATCCGTTTCAAAATCAGGCGCTATCGCTGGTTTCACGACATAAGCCAGGATGACCATCGGCGCGACTACAGCGACCCAGATGCCCAGGATTTTGGCGAGCGAATACTGTTTTCCAATCTCAGCGGCTACATCTGCTTGTGCGTTGGGTTCGCTTTCCATCTTTTCCTCCTATTATGTATCTCGACTACGGGCCATCTAACTGGTTGAAAACCAAACATCTTAATGCTCTATTTCAACCATACGCATACTATACGAATCAGTTTTGTGACATACTGGAGATATAGTCATCCTTCCCGAATCAATGCGTGACACGTGGCTAGTGGTGCTCTTGTAAGCTAATATCAGTATATTGGATATATCCTTCTTACGCAAGTACAAACGCTCTCTCTTCGCTAGTTAGTTGTGGGATTAGTGAGTTTCTCCGTAAAAGCAAACAGCCAACTTCGAGGCGATAAAAACACCCCCGCCCATTTGACATGTGGTTATATATGATGTTAGCTAACCTCAAAAGTGAACACGGGGGGCGTAAAAACAACTAAATAGCTGATCCTTGATGTCGGTATTAAAAAGGTGCCGCTCGGGCATTAAGGAGCAAGTCACAGAAGTAGTGCACCTGTACTTTGCCAGCAACCTGCACGATCTTATCAACCCGCCTCAATCGAGGCGGGATTTTTTATTTAAAGGAGAGTTCATTACACATCCAGGAACTGGCACAAGCCACTGATGCCGTCAGGATCCGCTCGTATGATGAAACCGAGCGATCTGTGAGTCCTTCGGCGAGTTTGTGGTTAACAAATCCGACGATGGCTTTATTAATGCTCATCGAGCCCGACGGTCTACGTTTCATGGCAAAAACTCCTTTTTGTTTGGGTTCTTGCTACTGCAGACCGTAAAACTACACAAAAACCGCAGACCCCACGGTCTACGGTTTCAGTCAGGTAGCGGGGCTTGGATTCGAACCAAGGACCTCCGGGTTATGAGCCCGACGAGCTGCCACTGCTCTACCCCGCAACGATGTTTATTTGTCTAGCTTCTCGCTAGAACGGGAAGCATTTTATCACGCTAACTGGGTGACGTCAAGGCGAAAGGGGACCAACAAACAGAAACAACCAGCTTTCCAGATTATTCATCTCTTGTGGAGTGACGACTGGCGCTGGGGTTGGCTCGGGAGTGATTTGATAAGACGAGATGGGAACCACGGCGATTTCACCTTCTCGCACCATGTGCCCATCTTCGTGTGCCCATTTGACCACTGCCGGCTCAGAAGTGGCAAATGCGAGTTGGGCTTCCAGGGCTGCTTGAGTGCCAGTCCTTTCCTGGAGTTGCGCTTCGACCTTTTCGTTTTCTGCGATCAATTGGTTTAATTCCGTTGTCCTGCCGTTAAACTCCATCACCAGCATGCCTAGAACAACCAATCCAACCACCAGGATCGCGTATCTCATGCCCGTCTCAGATCAAACTTAACGGTTGTTTTTCTGATCATAATTTGAAGTGTTGTTTATTTGCACTTTTTAAAATTGGCGGACTTCTTAAACAATTGCTCCCCCTTGGTTGCAAAAAAGATGCCACCAATTAGGGGGAACTATACTGTGATGCCGAAGGAGGGAGTCGAACCCTCACGAGCGAATGCTCACTACGCCCTGAACGTAGCGCGTCTGCCTGTTCCGCCACTTCGGCTTAGTATATTTTATTTAAACCGATTATCTTTTATTTGTCAACCTCACTATACCTTTATTAGGAGCATCCCACCGTGCTATAATCGGGGCGGGAAAAAACTATGAGCGATTATTACGAACCAATATTACAATTATTAAACACCGGGGCAGGCAGCCTGACCTATTTTATTATTCTGCAGTTCTCAATCGTTGGCGCTTTGCTGGCAGCTCTGAGCCGCGGCCATCGCCACACTGGAAATACATACCACCGCACAATAATTGGCTTGTCTGTGCTGCTGTTCCTACAGGTGGTCTTACTCATAGCCGTTCTCCTTATGCGATTTGTTGTTATACCACTGGAATTAATTCAAGCATATTCTTCCCTACCGGTAATTGAACGAACCATCGCACTGCTCAGCATTATCTTGATCGTCTGGTTATGGGGCTATCCGGACTTAGTCCCGTCTGCGGACACATCTTTTGTTTTGTTGGGATTGATTGCCGTTCTTATAATGATAGCAAGCACGGGTAGTTGGATAAATCAGGGAGCTGCGGCGAATTTTAATGGTACTTCAGTGGATTTAATTGCCAGTATTACCGCTCTTATTCTCTTGTTTGCTGGTATCGTGATCACACTAATCAGACGTCCAGTTCTGTGGGGGTTTGGGTTTACCATGCTGGTTGTCTTGATTTTGGGCTATCTGGTGCATTTGACCCTCCTCCCCCAGCAAGGCGAATATCCCCTTGCTATCCGCCTGGCACAGATGGCCGTATATCCGCTCCTGCTCGTTCTGGCACAGCGAATTCCCAGGAAGGAAAGGGTTCTAGAGAAAGAGATAGATGAAGACGAAATATCTGGAACCCTGAACTATATCCAGCAGCAGCACGCTATTTTAGACAGCCGTCCCTCCTACACAGATCCCAAAGTCCTTCAATCCTTGAACGATTTGTTCATGGATCCTGACCCCCAGAGTGTCTGTAAGAAGATCACTGTCACGATTGCTCGAATTATGCAAGCTGATATTTGTTTATTAATCCAGCCACCTGACGACGCTGGAGAAATTTTGGTCCAGTGTGGCTACGATTCAAATAGAAAAATCATCCTACAAAACATAACACTGGAGGCAGATAAACTGCCGGAATTAAGTTCTACCGTTCTGGGGGGAGATGTGTGTGTGCTGCCGTCAGACAGCACAGCGCCGGATTTGGAGACCCTGGCTAATAATCTTGGTTTAGACAGATCCGGTTCATTCTTAGCTGTATATGTCCTATCCGATGATGAAAAACCAATTTCAGGTATAGTCTTACTCTCCCCTTACACCGGTCGAGAATGGACCCAGGGCGATCAGTACTATTTCAAGACATTAGCGAAGTTGCTGGTTTATTTCTTGCAACATAGCATTGAGATAGCACATTTACAAGATCAGCTCGTTATTGCGCAGCGTACGGAGCTCGAGACCCGCCAGCAATTAGAACATGCATTAACTGAAGAACAGGTTCTAATGGATCAGGCGTCTCAATCCCGTGAAAGTGCGGAACGCATGGAAGCTGACGAGCAAGGTGATGACATTGCTCGCCAATGGGTACCCGAATCACAAATTGAGGAGATGGAGCAGTTGAAAGGTGAGCTGCAGTTGGCATTGAACGAAATTGCACTCCTGAGCGCTGCTCTCGACGAGACTAATAAAAAGGACATCTCATAAAAACGACCGGAATCTCGCAGTTCAAGTAATACGGTACAAATGAGCCGGGTGATCAAATCTACCCGTGTTCCATAAAGAATTCTGGCAGGTTGCTGTATCCAGTTGTGTCGATTTGGACTGCCTGAAAAGAACTCGGTGTGCTTTATTGTATGTAATTTCATTACCTGGATGAGCGAAATACAAGCATAAAAATATTAGGGTCATTATGAAATCAATTAACCAAATCATTCTCATCTCTCTCCTTCTGATAACCCTTGTGGGTTGTGGAGTTCCGTTCGAGGCTGGTGTATCACTGGCTGCAGCCCTGCCCACCTACACCAGCACGCCTACTTATGATTTTGCTCCGATAGATTCAAAAGCTACAGCGACACCATTCCAGCCAGTCCCTCCTACAGCCATTATTACGCCTACCAATACACCGCTACCCACTGCCACACCGCTGCCGACCAGTTCACCTACTCCGACTAATACACCTCTTCCAACAAACACACCGACCCCGACGGTGTTCAAGTTAGATGATTACTCGACCACTCTCGAAGCCCCTTCGGGTCAAATGAATATCTTGCTCTTAGGTGCAGACAAGCGCCCGGGCCAGAAGCATTTCCGCACGGATACTATCATCCTGCTAACCGTCAATTCAAAGAACGGGACTATCAATTTAACTTCATTCCCGAGAGACCTGTGGGTTGAAATTCCTGGTAACGGTCAGAACCGCATAAACACTGCCTATACATTTGGCAAGATTCCTTTGGTGGCGAAGACGTTTAAACAAAATTTTGGGGTTAAAATCGATCACTATATCCTCGTCAATTTTAAGAACTTCAAGAAGATCGTTGACCATCTGGGCGGCTTGGAGGTTAAAGTAGGTCAATCCGTTTCTGATTACCGTGCCGGCAAATATGTCACAGTGCCTAAAGGCAAAGTGATGATGGACGCTGATGATGTCCTCTGGTATGTGCGTTCAAGGAAAACAACCAATGATTTCGCCCGCAATCGCCGCCAGCAAGAAATATTAAGTGCCATATTCTATAAATCATTGTCATTAGATGCCCTAAAGAAAGCGCCTGAGTTCTTAATGTTTTATGGAAACAATGTCGATACGGACATGAAAATGTCTGACGTACTCCCTTGGCTGCCATTTGCGATCAGATTTTTGGCTAAACCCCAATTTAATCAATACTATGTCGGACCCCACCATGTATATAACTGGATCACACCCGCAGGAGCGATGGTGTTGGTACCCAATGGTGATGCTGTTATGAAAGTAGTCCGTAAATCTCAGAACATCAAGTGAGTTACGAGCGGTGTTCATTAATACCGAATAAAAATCCCCAATGACATTACAGGGCAAAGGTTTTTTTATCTGGCAAATCCGGCACTGTGAGGGCGGAGATGCCAACGCAATCGCACTAATGGCCAGCGAAGCCGGATTGTCGCATGTGGTGATCAAAGTAGCCGACGGTCCCGTTGCCTATAATATTGATATGAAAACTGGAATTGATCTGGTGCCCGCTGTCGTTGAGGCGCTGCGTGGATATAGGATTGGGGTTTGGGGCTGGCATTATATCTATGGCAGGGACCCAATAGCCGAAGCAGACATAGCAATCCAGCGCATAAAAAAATTCGATCTGGATGGCTATGTATTGGACGTGGAGGCTCCATTTAAGTACAAAGGCAAAGATAAAGCCGCCGAAGTATTCATGAACTATTTGCGTTCCGGATTGGGTGATTACCCTCTCGCGCTGAGCTCATATCGCTATCCCACTTTCCATCCTCAAATTCCCTGGAAAATATTCGTGGAAAAATGTGATTTTCATATGCCTCAATTCTACTGGGTCGGCGCCCATAATCCGCGCGAGCAGCTCATGCGCAGTGTGCGCGAGTTTGAGAATATGCAGCCAAATCGTCCGATAATCTTTACCGGAGCCGCTTTTGTAGAACACGGCTGGGAGCCTACGGCTGATGAGATCCACGAGTTTTTCGATTCAGTCAAGGAATTTGATCTGGAGGCTGTTAATTTCTGGGAGTGGATGAACTGCCGCAACAATCTGCCCGAATTATGGGATGTCATCAAATATCATCAGTGGGGGGATGATCCCGAGCCGCCCGCTTTTGCGCATAGATATATCGATTTATTAAACACACACGACCCGTCCCAGATTCTGGAGCTTTACCACACCAATGCCTATCACATCACCGGCGAACGTACTGTGCATGGTGTTGATGCAATCCGTGGTTGGTATGAAAAGTTGTTTAACGAGTCGCTCCCTGATGCAGTTTTTTCATTGGGGAAATACTCCGGCACTCGAGAATCTTATCGCCTTGAATGGACCGCGAATACCAGCAACGGACTTTCTGGCACTGGCAGCGAGGCTTTTCTTTTACTCAACGACAAGATACTTTATCACTTTACGTTCTTAAGTGAATTAAAAGAAGCGCAGTACTTACCGTTGGTGACTTTACCGTAGCTGCCTGGGCTCCGGCATGCAAAGTACGCATGCTTGCATGTTTGCTCGTT
>CBFDCK010000116.1:0-10728 GCA_965603285.1 uncultured bacterium | reverse complement strand
AAGCCCCCATTTCTTATTTAATTCTTCCAAGGTACCATCAGCCATCATAGCTTGAAGAGCCGCATTCACAGCAGCCGTAAGTTCACTATCGGGAGGGAAGACGAAGCCCAATTGTTCGTCGGACGTCAACGTCCCGGCGACTTTCATTTCACCTGGGTTCTCTCCCATAAAGCCAACGGCAGCCACGGTGTCTAAAACCACACCATCGACATCACCAGCCATAAGAGCCAGGGTTGCAGCACCGAAGTCTTCGAAGGATTGCACCTGTTCTTCAAGGAAATTCTTCTTGGCGACGATCTCGTTGGTGGTCCCGATCTGAGTGCCGATCAATGCTTCGGGATTGGCTTTCATGTCCTCTACGGAAGCGGTCTCGTCGGCGTTCACCAAAAGTACCTGACCGATTGTTACGTAGGGGATGGAGTAGTCGATGATTTTATCGCGCTCTTCGGTGATGGTGACACCGTCAGCAAGCATGTCGTATTCGCCGGCTTCCATCGCGGGGAAGATGCCATCCCAGGATGATACTTTAAATTCGGGGACACAGTTGATGCGATTGCAGATTTCTGCCACAACATCGTAGTCCCAGCCGATGCTCTCGCCGGAGTCCTCGTCGACGTAGTTGAAAGGTGGGTATGCGTCTTCGACAGCAACTGTGATGGATTTACCGCCTAGATCTGGAAATCCGGTGACGGGTTCTTCGGGAGCCTCTGTCTCCTCCGCAACCGGTTCAACCGGTTCTGCAGCAGGAGGTTCGGGGGTTGGTGCCTCGGTTGCTGGAGGAGCGCAAGAGGCTAAAATAAAGACGACAATGATTAGCAGGGAAAATATCCAAGTTGATTTTTTCATTTCTCTCTCCTATGTAATAGTGTTATTTGGAAGCAAGGCGTTATTGCTTTTGGAATTTCCTATCTAGTGCACCAATAGGTATACCAGACTAAATCTAATTTTACACTATAAACAAGAAAAATTAAAGATATTAATGTTCTAAAGGGATGACCAATATAAAAAAAATTTAGAATAAATTTCGTTTTTACTTCGAAGTGACGTGTACCTACTCATTACTAGTATCCTTTATAAAAATATTGGTTTGAAAAATTTCTACAACCTTGAAGAAAGTAAGAAGCGATTATAATAATTGGATCTTCCATTTCAAAGTAAAATAGCATAGGTGGAAGGTAATTTATAATGACTATATTGGATGAATTATTAACCTCGGCTCACGATGGAGAAGTAATCAATGTCTGTATCGGTATGCACTGGACTGCGGTAGTTGTCGAGGGTAATAATGGACGAAAATGTGGTTTAGCCTCAACTGCTTTCATGGGTCATTCGCATACGTCTGAGCCGGATGTACCTGAAGCCGGGAATTTAGAACAGAGAAGTGGGATTGAATTGGCGAAACTTTCCCGTTCGATCAACCCTATCCTGGCGAGTGTAGGTGTTGCTGCTTTAAACGCGCTGCTTCCAATTCCCACCCGGGATTGGGAAGAGGCAAACGCTGAAGATGTATTGACCAGACACGGTGATGGTAAACGAGTCGTGATGATAGGGCATTTTCCGTTTGTAGAAAGGTTGCGGTCGAATGTAGGGGAACTAGTAATCCTCGAAAAGGATCCAAGACCGGATGATTTGCCTGCCCAAGCGGCATACGAGGTAATACCGAATGCGGACGTTGTAGCGATCACCTCCATGACAGTGATCAATCATACATTGGACGAGTTGATAAATCTGTGCAACCCCGAGGCGTTCGTTATATTATTAGGTCCCAGTACGCCATTAAGTCCTTTATTGTTTGAACATGGTATTGACGTACTATCAGGCGCAATTATTGAAGCAGTCGACCCAGTCTTACGCGTAGTAATGCAGGGTGGCAATTTCCGCCAGGTTCACCATGCTGGTGTACGATTAGTGAATATCAGTAACACTTCAATTGAGGATTAAATTCCATTGTACTGCGTGGCTGGCGATTTATGTGTCTGGTGATAACTCACTCCGTTACGATTTCTCCCTGGTGAATAAATCCATTGTGATAGTGTATCAGGGATGAAGGGAGTATATCCTTTGGTCGTGAAAAGGTAATATGCCTAATCCTAAAATATCTTTCTTTACTCCAGAAATTGTAAAAAAGATCATCGTTGAGGCGATAGATGTATTAATGAATCCTGGTGTTAAGGTTCAAAATCTAGCAGCTTTGTCTCTTCTAGCCGATTTTGGAGCTCAAGTAGACCATGATTTGCAGATCGCTAGAATTCCTAAGACAATCATCCACAAGGCTTTAGATACTGCACCATCAGAATTCTACTTGTACGATTTGATTGGAAATCCAGTTGTACATTACGGCGGTGACAGCGTAAGTTTTAATCCAGGTTCGTCAGCCATTACGATCCTTGACAGTCAAACACATAAACATCGCCCACCGACTACGAACGATTTCATCAAATTTGTCAAGCTGGTGGAGACCATATCACAATTGGATGCGCAAAGCACAGCCTTCGTTTGCTCAGACGTAGTTGAAGAAATCGGGGATTGGTACCGGCTTTATCTGGCGCTGAACTACATGCGCAAGCCAATTATTACCGGAGCCTTCCGTAAAGATACCTGGTGGACGATGAAAGAAATGCTCGTCACTGTTGCGGGTGGTGAGGCTGAATTAGCAGCTAAGCCAATCGCAGTCTTTGATGTTTGCCCGTCACCGCCACTAATGTGGAGCGATCTGACGTGTCAGAACCTTATTGACTGCGCAAAAGCCGGTATTCCGGCCGAGCTGGTGTCGATGCCGCTAGCTGGGGCTACAGCACCGGTAACCATCGCAGCATCTGTAGTCCAGCATACAGCAGAGAGCTTAAGCGGCGTTGTCATTCACCAATTAGCCAATCCCGGAGCGCCCATTATTTGGGGAGGTTCACCTGCGGCGTTTGATATGCGCTCAGGAACCACTCCTATGGGAGCTGCTGGAACGTGGTTGATTGATGCTGGATATGTGCAGGTTGGAAAATCATTAAATTTGCCTACTCACGTATACATGGGGATGAGTGATGCAAAAATAGTCGATGCACAATGTGGGCTTGAATCTATGGGAGGAACACTCATGGCGTCTTTTATCGGTGCTGATATGGTCTCAGGTGCTGGAATGTTGGATTTTGAAAGCTGTCAGAGTTTCGAAAAGCTCGTTATTGATGCTGAGATCATAGGATTGGCTAAACGGATAATTTCTGGTATCGAGATACGCGAAGAACCGATAGGTCTTGATCTAATCCGAGAAATGGGGCACAGCCCAGGATATTTGTCTCATCCGCATACGCGTAGATGGTACCGGGAAGAATTATACATACCATCATCAGTGATCGACCGGGGCTCGCTGGAGGCATGGGAGGTAGAAGGGTCGAGGACGACTTATGAACGTGCATCTGATAGAGTGGATGAATTGTTGAAATCATACGATTCTCCGGTTTTGTCGGATGATCTCAGAAAAGAATTACGGTCGATTGCAAGCCGTGAAGCCAAGCGATATGGTATGCAATCCCTGCCGTCATTACACGATGAGATAATTTGAAATATTACTCAACGGAAAACAACAATAGGTATATAAGTTATTGCGAATTTAATCGATCCATCCAATGCAAGCTAATCGATTGTAAAAAGGATCAATATGGAAAAGAAAATAAAAAGCATTTCCAATCCAAAACTCAGCTTAAACATACTAACATCCGAAGAGGTGCAGAAGATACACACGGCGACTCTCGACGTAATCGAGACGGCAGGTGTGCGGTTTCCATCTCTTAAAGCCATCGATATCCTTGAAGACCACGGCGCTCAGGTTAACCGCAATAGTATGGTGGCTCGCATACCAGGCAATATCATTGAGGAATATTTGGCCAAGACGCCGCCAATCTATGATCTGGCTGCTCTGGTCCCGGCATTAGACCTTCCGCTGGATGGGAATCACAGCTATCTTGGGACAGATGGCTGCGGCGTAGAGATTATCGACGTCTTTTCAGGAGAGCGCCGCCGTGCAACGAAGGAGGATGTATCTGATGTGGCTCGTGTGGCGGATTATCTGGATGCGATTGCATTTCACTGGGTAGCGATATCTGCCCAGGATTGTCCTGTTGAAAGCCGCAGCCTGCACGAATTAGATGCAGTCTGGAATGTCAGTAAAAAACACCTGCAAACCGAATCAATTGTTACAGAAATTGAAATGAATACGGCTGTGGAAATGGCTGCCTTATTAGTGGGGGGACGGGATGAACTGCGGAAAAGACCGGTACTGTCCATCATGCAGTGCACACTAAGCCCATTAGGTCATGATGGTGGTAGTTTAGAGGCCGGGATGGTTGCGGCGCAGGCAGGATTGCCAGTGGGATTTATGACTATGGCTTCCTGCGGCTTTAATGCACCCATTACATTGGCAGGCAATCTTGTCGTTGGAAATGCTGAAGTTATCTCGGCATTGGTATTAATGCAGATGGCAGCTCCAGGATGCCCGGTTTTTTATGCGGCTGCCCAGACGGCGATCGACCTGCGAACTGGCGGATACACGGGTGGTGGTCCTGAGGATTTTCTCTTTGGAGCAGCGACCAATGTATTGGCTGATTTCTATAACGTGCCTCTTTCAATGGGGGCGTTTGCAACAGGCGCGAAGGAACCCGATTGGCAAGCGGCGGTTGATAACAGTTTCTCATCGTTTATGGCGGTAGCAACCCTTTCCGATATGCTGTTGGGCGCAGGTTTACTTCATGGTTCGCGCATTTTTTCATATGAAATGCTGCTAATGGATACTGAAATCTGGTCCATCCTGGAATCAATGTTCAAGGGTATCGTCATAAACGATGAAACACTTGCGGTTGATATAATACGGGACGTTGGACCAGGTAGTAATTACTTGAGTCAACGCCATACCCGCCAACACATGCGCGATCGATGGCAGCCGGCTCTAATGGACAGACGCTCGTACGATGTTTGGGAACAGAAAAAAGATGGGGCACGTGATTGGGCGAGAGAAAAAGCCCAACAAATATTGGAGGAGTATCATCCTGAGCCCCTTGATATTCAACTTCAAGATGAACTCGAGCGAATAATTACAGGCACCGAAAAAAAGTAAATGTCGGATTTATTTCCGTTATTATCTGATGAACAGTTTCGAATTATAAGGCAGCCGTTAGATGCCAAGATATTTCTAGAAGGTCCTGCTGGGGCTGGTAAAACGACTGTTGGGGTGGAACGCCTTCTTCATTTGTTAGATTCGGGTGTGCCCGGACAAACCATTCTGGTGCTCGTTCCACAACGCACATTGGCACAGCCATATTTCCAGGCGATTCGACAGCCTGGACTGTCTGCGGGAGGATTGATTTCGATTCTCACGATGGGAGGCCTGGCTCGACGTATGATCGATCTGTTCTGGCCGCTAGTCAACGAAGAGGCAGGTTTTGCCTTCAAAGAAGAACGTCCAATCTTCCTCACCCTCGAGACGGCACAATATTATATGGCTCATCTGGTGCGTCCGTTATTAGATGAAGGGTTATTTGATTCGGTAAAGATAGATCGAAATCGCTTATACAGTCAAATTATCGACAACTTAAACAAATCAGCCATTGTGGGTTTCCCCTATTCTGAGATCGGATCCCGTCTTCAGGCAGCATGGACGGGTGAAACAAGTCAGGTTAGATTGTATGAAGATGCACAAACCTGTGCTAATCTTTTTCGCGCTTACTGTTTGGAACACAATTTGCTGGATTTTTCTCTCCAGATTGAAATATTCCACAAACATCTTTGGGTTTCTCCAATCTGCAGGAATTATCTCACTGGACGATATAAGTATCTGATTGTTGACAATCTTGAAGAGGACACACCAATTACCCATGATCTGCTTCATGAGTGGATGCCGTATTTTAAATCATTTTTATTGATTTATGATCAAGATGCTGGATATCGCAGCTTTTTAGGCGCCGATCCTGAATCTGCATATGGATTTAAGGATTTGTGTGATGATAAATTTATTTTCGCGAATTCGTTCGTCAATTCCAATGATTTGTTAGCATTGGGTCAAAATTTATCAATAGAGATTATGCAAAGGCGGGAAAGAAGCCATATAAGGTCTAAGGGAGGAGCAATTGGAATAAATGGTAATCCCCGCGAAGCATTTATCATAAAAGATCACCGATACTACCCCCAAATGCTCGATTGGATTGTGAACAAAATAGCGAACCTGATCAACGAAGAAGGTTTGTCCCCTGGAGAGATTGTAATACTGGCTCCCTTTATGTCGGATGCTCTGCGATTTATGTTAACAAACAGGATGAAGAATTACCATATTCCGGTGATTTCACATCGACCTTCGCGGTCTTTGCGTGAAGAACCGGTTACACAATGCCTTTTGACATTTTCTGCCATTTCCCACCCAGAATGGGAACTGCCGCCATCAAATCTGGATGTCTGTTATGCCCTAATTCAGGCGATTGAGGGATTGGACCTGATTAGGGCTCAAATCCTCACACAGATTGTATATCGAATTCATGAAGGCACCCCTGTAGTATCTTCGTTTGATCAAATAATACCCCAAATGCAGGAACGTATCACTTATCGGATCGGGGCAAAATTTGAGAGATTGCGCTCCTGGATCATGGACAGCCAAAACTACCACATTTCATTCGACCATTATCTCAGCAGGCTTTTTGGAGAAGTCTTGTCTCAACCAGGTTTCGGGTTTCACAATAATCATGAAGCCGGGTTGGTAACTGCCAACTTGATTGAATCTGTGCGGAAATTCCGTCGGGTTGCGGGCAAATCACTATCTAACGAAGGACAGCCGCTAGGAAAAGAGTATTTACTTATGGTGCAGGATGGTGTGATAGCCGCGCAATATATCCGCAGTTGGCACGATTTCAGAAAAGAAGCTGTATTGATAGCACCAGCATATACTTATCTTTTGAGCAATCGTCCGGTTGATGTTCAATTTTGGCTCGATATTGGAAGCCGTGGGTGGTTCGAAAGATTGAATCAACCGTTGACACATCCTTATGTGTTAAGCCGTAATTGGTCTCAAGAGAAATTGTGGACGGATAAGGAAGAAGTAGATACCAGCTTGGAAGCGCTGCAACGTTTAACAATGGGACTGCTCCGAAGATGCCGGCAAAAAATATTCATGACATTGAGTGAGTTAGGCGAACAAGGCTACGAGCAACGAGGTCCCTTACTGCAGGCAGTACAACGGATGTTAATAGACGCAGCGCAAGATTAACATTAATCAACACGAATTTATGTAATAACACTTCGATCTTTATCAAACCGTTTATCTCTAAAAATAATTATGATATCCCTACGACCCGAACAAGAAAAAATACTGGAATATACCCACGAGAAAATGGGGATTTCTGCTGTACCAGGAAGCGGTAAAACATATACTCTGTCTTTACTGGCAGCCGATCTATTAAAAAGCGGATTGTTGGATATCGATCAAGAAGTGCTGGTTGTTACTTTAGTTAATTCTGCTGTAGATAATTTTTATCTACGAGTGAATCAATTCGTCAGCGCAGAAGGATTGGTTCCATTTATTGGTTATCGGGTGCGAACGCTGCATGGTTTGGCTTACGATATCGTGCGAGAAAGACCTTCTCTGGTGGGATTGTCGGAGGATTTTTCCATCATCGATGAACGTGAAGCCAACGCGATAATCCGTGAGGCTGTATTGGTTTGGCTGCATAGTCATCCCGATATTATGGAAGGATACTTAAACCTTGAATTGCAAACTGGACAGTTGGAGAGGATTCGTAGGCGAGATTTGCGTGAGCTCCTTTTTGAAATCGCGGTTAGTTTCATTCGTAAGGCAAAAAACATGCAGAAATCACCTGACCAAATACGTAAACGTCTTGAAACAATTCCCGTACCACTTCAATTAGCAGAAATGGGCTGCGAAATCTATGCGGATTACCAGCGCAGCCTTGCCTACCGCGGTTCGGTTGATTTTGATGATCTAATAATCCTAGCGCTTCTTGCACTCGAGTCCGATGAGGAATTCTTGGAAAGGCTGCGTTATAGATGGCCATATGTCCTGGAGGACGAAGCCCAAGACAGTAGCCTTTTGCAAGAAGCGATACTGGTGAAATTAGTTGGAGATGGTGGTAACTGGGTAAGGGTGGGCGATCCCAATCAGGCCATTTTTGAGACCTTTACAACTGCAGATCCAAGATATCTTCGTGAATTCATTGATCAAGATGATGTTATCAAAAAAACGTTGTCCATGTCTGGACGTTCGACTCTCAGTATCATATACCTTGCTAATGAATTTGCTGAATGGACACATAAAAAACACCAAGTTGCGGAAGTTCGGGATGCTCTACAAGACGATCCAAGAATTAAACCCACCTTACCGAATGACCCACAATCAAATCCAGAAGATGATCCGAGCCAAATACACCTTATTTATGCGCCCTACAAATCACAAGATGAGATCAGTGCGATTGGTGATTCATTAACACGTTGGCTACCAGAACATGGAGATTGGACAGTGGCTGTGTTAGTACCTCGCAACAAACGTGGAAAGGATTTGGGAGAGGAACTAAAACGGCGTAAGGTCGATTATGACGACAGTCTCTTACGAACCACTTCTCAAACACGGCACTCTGCTGGAGTATTGGGTCACATTTTGGCTTATCTTTCGGATCCGGGATCAAAAAAGAAATTGATTAATATTTTTAAGGATTGGAGTCTTCTAAGGGAGCAAGAAGAGAATAATCATGACCGAACAAAAAAAACAATAGAACTCTTACAAAAGATCAGCCACCTGGAGGACTTTGTCTCTCCTGACCCAGGAAAAGATTGGCTTGAAGAGCTTGACCTGCAAAGAAAAGATTCCGAAATAGTTGAGATATTGATTGAATTTCGAGAGGAGATCCGCAAATGGCAAGCATCGGTACTTTTACCTATTGATCAGCTTGTGCTTACATTAGCTCAAGATTTCTTTTCTGAAGCCAACGAACTTGCAATAGCTCATAAACTAGCAATTATGCTGCGCCAGGCAAGTAAATCGAACCCATCATGGCGCTTACCGCAATTAACGGAAGAGCTGAACGTGATCGCTCGCAACGAGCGTAAGTTTTTAGGTTTCAGCGCACAGGATTCTGGTTTCGACCCTGAACAATATAAGGGTAAGGTCGTCATAACGACCATGCATAAGGCTAAAGGTTTGGAATGGGATCGGGTCTATTTAATGTCGGTAAATAATTACAACTTTCCCAGCGGAGTTGGTGATGAGGGATATATTGCTGAAAAATGGTATATCCGGGACAAGCTTAACCTGCAAGCCGAGACACTGGCTCAATTAGAATCAGCGTTTTCCTCAGATGATTATGACTGGTACCAGGAAGGGGATGCGACTAAAAGGGCTCGTATTGATTACGTTCGAGAACGATTGCGCCTGTTGTATGTCGGAATCACACGTGCTAAAAAAGAGTTGGTGATTACCTGGAACAAGGGTCGTAGAAACAAACAGAAGGTTGCGCTCCCATTTGCAGCCCTAGGATCAATTTGGGAAGAACAAATTAATTCTTCAGAAGGTAATTAGGGTTTAAATCACATGGATTTGCCTGACGATTTCCAATTCAGCCAGAAAAGTCTTCAGGACTACGTGGATTGTAAACGACGCTTCCTGCATCGATATATTATGGGCATAACGTGGCCTGCAATAGAGACTGAACCAGTGCTCGAAAATGAGCGTATCATCCAATTGGGTGCAGATTTCCACCATCTGGTACACCAGTACTTGCTTGGGATTCCCGAAGTACAGTTACAAGGGTTCATCCATGACGGGGAACTAAAAAGTTGGTGGGAGAGTTATCTTGATTATGCAGGTTCGATGCTAGAAGAAGATGAACCCATGTATCCTGAAATCAAAATCTCTGCACCTATTGAAGAGACTCGCTTGGTCGCTAAGCTTGATTTGCTCCAGACAACAACCAGTGGTCGCTGGATTCTTTTTGACTGGAAAACTTCCCGGAAACGACCCAAACAAAAGTGGTTGGCTGAACGTTTGCAGACTCGTGTTTATCCCTATCTACTTGTGAGGTCAGGGATTGCTTTTAACCAAGGAAAATCAATCGAACCTGAAATGGTCCAAATGGTGTACTGGTTTGCAGGTTTCCCTGAACAACCGGAGGAATTTTGTTATGACAGGAAACAATACAATGCCGATCATGCCTTTATCACAAAACTTGTTCAAGAGATATCCAATTTAGATGAAGCAGGTTTTACCCTCACTCCAGATAAAGCAAGATGCAGGTTTTGTGTATATCGCTCACTTTGCGATCGGGGTGTAAAAGCAGGAGCATTGGATGAAATTGGGGATATATTCGATCCAGAATCGAATAGTGAAGTGGAAATTAATTTTGATCAAATTGCCGAGATTGAATTTTAGCTGGATAGTAAGAAAAGATGAAAATCTTTTTAATGGAAATTAATTATGAGTGATTGGATTGAACCCCAAGATGTGGACGTGCCGGAAGAACTGAAGTCGGCAGTTGGTGGTAATCCGATCATAACAAAGACCTTAGTTCGACGAGGTACCCTTGATCCTGCTGCTGCGAAGGCTTTTTTGGACCCCCACTTCTATTCACCAGCCTCGTCTCTAGAGCTGCCGGATTTGGAGAAAGCAGTCGACCGCCTGTTATTGGCAAAACAAAGAGATGAGACGGTTTGCGTTTGGGGTGATTTTGATGTTGATGGTCAGACGTCTAC
>CBFDCK010000115.1:0-10749 GCA_965603285.1 uncultured bacterium | reverse complement strand
CAATCTCTTTACCTTTTTTTATACTATTGATTCTGTATCTCATAGAGGAGTAAAGAGATGGACGCAATCCGCGAACAAGCAAAAAACCCAATCGTAATTGGGGTAGTAGCCTTCGTTGTAGGCACAATATTTGGTCTGGTAGTGTTGGGATGGTGGCTTTGGCCGGTTCAATGGACGGACGCCGCTCCCGCAGATTTAGTTTATGAAGAACAGGTTGAATACCTGCACATGACAATTGAAGCTTTTGGCTTTACCGGCGATATCAAACAAGCCAAAGCGCGCTACGATGCACTTGGGGAGGATGCAAAAACAGCGCTGGAAGGGGTTATTCAGGATCCCGTGGGGATGGATGCGAAGTTGCTCGTTGATTTTAACGCTGCTGTAGCCATTGTTCCAATGGGAGAAACCGGTGCACAACCGGAAGCGACTGTCCCAGCGGATGCTGCAACCATACAAACTGAAGCTGTTGTTGCAGAGGATACCGGTACCACTCTGCCTTCGGATGATGTGTCACCGGATACGGTCACCACACAGCCAATTGAAGAACCTGAGTCAAAGAGCCTTCTCAAAACCCTATGGCCGGTATTGTGCTTGGTAGGCATGATAGTAGTGGCAGGTGCGATTGCACTATTTATCATTCGGGGTAGAGGTACAGTCAGTGAAGAACCGGAACCTGTTGCTGAACCGGAACCAGCAGTTGCTCAAGATACGCCCTGGCAGGAATATCCAGCCCCATCGGTAGAACCACCTTTGGGACAGTTTATGGCTTCCTATCGACTGGGCGACGACTTGTTTGACGATTCCTTCAGCATTGATTCTGCTTCTGGAGAGTTCTTGGGAGAGTGCGGGGCGGGGATTTCGGAAATGATCGGAGTCGGAGAACCAAAGAAGGTGACTGCATTTGAAGTATGGCTATTTGATAAAAACGACATACAGACAGTGACGAAAGTATTAATGAGTGCTCACGCCTTTGGTGAGGATCAACTACGCCAGCAATTAGCAGCCAAGGGAGAACCCGTCCTGTCTGAATTGAACGGGGAGACTGTATTAGAGACCCAGACTTTGAAATTGGTCGCCAGGGTTGTGGATATGGCTTACGGAGACGGTGCTATGCCATCCGAGAGCTATTTTGAACGCCTTGTCCTTGAGTTAGAAGTCACTCAAAAAACCTAGATCCTTTTAGGGTTTTTAACAAAAAATGCGGGCATCTAGCTCGCATTTTTTTTATTTTAATGCCCCAGGAGGTTTATTCAATACTCAGAATCTTGAGATGGATCTGCCCATTGGGTGTTTCAACTGCGACTATATCGCCAACCCGTCCACCGATTACAGCGTGTCCGATCGGCGACTCATTTGAAATACGTCCGTTGCGTGGGTCGGCTTCTATTGCGCCAACCATCAAAAAGGTTTCAGGAGGGTGATCGTCTTCCTGGATAGTAAAATGGGCGCCAACTTCGATTTCTTCGCGTTTACCATCGTGATCTTCGATAATGATGGCATGCTGCAGTATATATTCCAATTCCTGGATTTTACCTTCTAAGAATCCCTGGTCTTCCTTTGCCTTGTGATAGTCAGCGTTTTCGGATAAATCTCCCTCCTGAATCGCAGATTTCAAACGTTTTGCTAATTCTTCACGTTCAGGTCCTGTTAATTGCGCCAGTTCAGCTTTCAAGCGTACTGCGCCTTCAGCCGTTAAATATGGTTGCTCGTTCATGATTTACTCCTAGGGGAGTTATTGTACCAATAAACCACGCCAATTATCATACGTATTTTTCTGAGGAGATTATTAAAATTTACAAAAAAGGGCTTCAAATTTTAGGTCATTTCGGATGCATCAAACAGCTTTTTGTGCTCCTTAATCGCGAATCGATCCGTCATTCCAGCGATGTAATCACAAATTGTGCGTTCAAGACCGTATTGCTCGATGAATTCCTGGATGTGACCTGGGAGTATAGTTGGCTCGCTGCGATAGGCTTGGAATAGATCGCTGATGATACGCTCGGATTTGACAGCCATGCGAACGACCCGATAGTGACGGTACAACTGCGAATAAAGGAAATCTTTGAGCTGGCGGTTGCGACGATGCATATCTTCGCTGAAACCGACCACATTGTAAGGCAGGCGCTGCAGTTCGTTCACTGATTTTATTTTCGTGTCCAGAAGACGTTGGTAGGTAGTATCCACAAGATCGCTTATTTCCAATCCGATCAATTGCCGCACCAGACAGTGACGGGTGAGATTATCAATTTCGACTCCCCGGCACCCTACGCTCTCTACCAGGATTTCCCAAAGTGTAATACCCTCCAGCATTCCAGGCGCGATCATACCGGAGCGCAAACCATCATCCAGGTCGTGAGTCGTGTAAGCCAACTCGTCGGCTGCGTTGGCTATTTGAGCTTCAAGGTGGCCGCGTAGTTCGGGATTATATTCACTAGAGTTGGATACATCGTATTCGGACTCGTGTTTAACGATGCCCTCTCGAACTTCCCAGGTAAGATTGAGTCCAGTGAAATCAACATAGCGACGTTCTAGTTCTGTCACAATCCGTAAGGATTGCTTGTTGTGTTCAAAGCCGCGATGATCTTTCATAAGCGACGCAAGGGCAGCTTCCCCGGAATGTCCAAATGCAGGGTGACCCAGATCGTGCGCCAGGCAGATAGCTTCAACCAGGTCTTCATTAGCTCCAAGTGAGCGGGCGATAGTCCGTCCGATTTGGGCGACTTCTAACGTGTGTGTCAGCCTTGTGCGGTAATAGTCCCCTTCGTAGTTTATAAAGACTTGGGTTTTATATTCCAGACGCCGGAAAGCCGTGGTATGCAAGATGCGATCGCGATCGCGTTGAAATGCAGTCCGGTATTGGGGCTCCTCTTCGTGATAGACGCGCCCTTTAGAATCCTTGCTTCTAACACCATAAGGTGCCAGAATTTGATCTTCGTGATCTTCAAGTTGGGATCGTGAATATGTCATATCAAATTTCCTGACGTTTAAGTTTTTATTGGATCCTTTTACCGATTACAGAATATTCTAATATACAATCCGATTATTGATCACAGCTCCTGCTGGAACGGTAGTTTCTTGAAAAAGGAGTGCGTCGTGGATTCTGGCACCTGCGCCGATCTGGCTATCACGCTCGATATATACGTTTGGTCCGATGGTGCAGTTCTCTCCGATGACAGTACCGCGCTCGATCAATAGTGGTGGTATTAGGCGCGTATTTTCCCCAACGGATTTGGGCTGCAATTGGGTAGCCTCGTATCCTGAGGCAAAGAAATGTTGGTTGATCTTCAAGAGGTCAGCGGGGTGGGTCAGTGTTAGACGGCTGGCGATCATAAGCCCGTGCACCTTCCCATCTATTTCGATGAGCATCTGGATGGCATCCTGGAGTTCGTACTCGCCGCGCTTTGAGATGGCAACTTCAGGTAGATAGTCTAAGAATTTTTTCTTGAAACAGTACAATGGCAGGCTGGCGATCTGCGAAGGCGCCTCCTCTATCGTTGGTTTCTCGACGATACCTGTCACCCATGGTCTTTCCATTGTTACCACAGCAGTGTCTACTACTTGCTCTAGTTCGACCTCCATCAAGGTCAGGATCCCGTTGGGATGCGATTCGCTGTGCCATAATTTATGCATTCTCCCGATATGCTGGTGAGATGTCAGGTTGTCGCAGGCTGATAGATAGAAGTCACCCTTTATTAGAGGAACCGCATTTCTCAAAGCATGTGCAGTACCGAGCCGTTTTTCCTGGTACACAAAACGTACGTTGGCTTCAATTTTCGACTCGCGTTGAAAATATTGGGTGATCTGTTTGTCTTCCGGGCTGATCACCAGGATAAAATCGTTCAATCCGGCAGACGCAAATTGCTCCATCACTCGTTCGACGATCGGCTTTCCCAAGATGGGTAGCATAGCCTTCGAACGTATTGTAGTTATCGGGTGTAGACGTTTTCCCTTTCCAGCTGCCAGAATTACAGTTTGCATAATCACCAATTATCTGGTGCCACCCGCTAATGTTGGGTGAGGCACCTTATGATTATAATATGCTGTGCCTTCAATTACTCTGTGTATATGAAAGTGATAGGTAGTCTACCGCAGAGCACGCTGAATTTGCAGAAATGCTTTGATCTTGACACGTTATCAAGAATTTAGTTGTCTTGCAGAAAATGGATTTTAGGAGCATGCCGATGATTGATCCCAATCTACCCTTGATTGACTTGCACCGACATCTCGAAGGAAATGTGCGTTTGGAGACGATCCTCGACCAAGGACGCAGGCACAATTTAAAGCTTCCAGCACCGGGTGTTGAAGGACTGCGACCTTATATCCAGATTACGGACCCCCAACCCGGTGTGATGGAGTTCATCGCCAAATTTTATTGGATGATGGCAGTACTGGTCGATTATGATGCCTGCCAGCGGGTTGCTTTCGAAAACGTTGAAGATGCAAAGAATGAAGGGATCGATTACCTTGAGCTGCGCTTCAGCCCCTTTTTTATGGCTGCTAGCCATGGTTTAAACCCGGTGGGCGTAGTGGAGGCTGTCTGCGATGGAGTTGCAGCCGGGAAACGTGAATTCGGTCTCCAGCTTAACTTGATCGGGATCATCAGCCGAACGTATGGCGTTGATAGCGCCTGGCAAGAATTGGACGCTTTATTGACCCAGAGAGACCAAATTCGGGCGTTAGACCTGGCAGGTGATGAAGCAAATTTTCCGGGAGGACTATTTGTAGATCATTTCCGGCGTGGGCGGGATGTAGGATGGCAGGTCACAGTACATGCTGGAGAAATTGATGGTCCTGAGAGTATTTGGCAAGCAATCCAGGAGTTGGGTGCTACTCGCATCGGTCACGCGGTGACGGCAGTTCAAGATCCAGAGTTAATGGATTATCTGGCTGAGAACCGCATCGGTGTTGAGTCCAGTCTGACCAGCAACTTTCAGACCAGCACCGTGCCGGATTACGCCAGTCATCCGCTGAGAGCCTTCCTGGAAACCGACATTTTAGCTACCATTAACACGGATGATCCCGGAATCAGCGGAATCGACCTGGCGCACGAATATCAGATCGCTGCTCCGGCGGCTGGATTGTCCCCCGGTCAAATCCATCAGACGCAGCACAACGCTCTTGAGATCGCGTTTTTGTCCCCCGAAGAGAGGCGCGTGTTATTGGAGAAAAAGATAACGCCGAAATGAAAGCTGAAACGGCTCCTGTATTGGCCAAACCATGGGAGGTAACTGGGTATGGGAGCCCCTCCAGCTGTGCAATTAGGATGGAAATTCTAAAAAAGGTGTAATTGTGGAGGAAGCTCGGCTTTCAAATTAAAAATACAGGTCACGATTTTCGTGCCGAGGTTATGTCTCATCTTTCCAAACTGGGTCGCGAAACAACAATAGCACCACCAAACCCAATGCTGCCAGTCCAAACAATCCCGTACCGTAGGAGAAGACCGGGTCGCCAGGATTATATACAAGAGCGATTAAATAACTGAGCACTTGGTTATTGAGGGCGTGTAGGTACGCCACCAGCAAGATAGCGCCCGTTTTGAGCATCACATATCCCAGGACGAACGCCAATAGAATCGTTTAAGCGGTCATCAAGAATGTGCCCCAAACCGGTTCGCCTGGATAGTTGTGCCCCATCCATATCACAGGGTAATGCCATATCCCCCAGATCAACCCGATCAGCAAGATGGCGCGCTTCTTGCCCATACTCAGTATCTCGCCTTGCAGGTAAGATCGCCAGCCGTATTCCTCTCCAAACCCAAGCAGCAAGCCTAAGATGGGACCGATCAAAATCGTCTGTATGGCTGCTAAGAGCAGAAATAGGAATATAGGCATCCCACCGAATTGGGCTGCGCCCAGGCTCTCCATAACGGCTTCCTGATCCACCACTTCACCCAGGTTGAAAAAGGCGAATAAGCCGGTTTGTAATGTGTAGAACAGGATAAAAGCCAGACTGTATAGCACCCAATCGCGGATTTTGCCACCTACCAGTCCCGCCTGTGCGAAAGCCTCTCTCTCGCTGAAAATGCGCAGGGCGACCAGAATAATTAAACCAAGTATATTGATCGATCCTGAAACTGCGCTGATGATGATGCTGTATTTGGGGATGATGATCGCCAAACCAGCCAGGAGCAAATAAGTAAGGGTGAACAACAGGAAGAAATAGAAGAACCAACGCGGCCGCTCCCGGTAATTACGAAAGTAGATCGGACTGTTTTTATAAATAAAAAGGCTTAAGAAGATGGCAAAGAAGGCAGGCATGAGCATACGCGCTTGTAAAATTATCGTCGTTGGCACGTTGTTTCCGTAACCTGCAGTGAGCCATAAGACCAGGTCTAACACGTAAGATGCTGCAAACGTCAAGCCGAGGAAAATCCCCACCTGACGCCAATTAATCAATGATTTGTGAGCTATATCTTGGTTGTTTAGCGCTAAGCCGTTATTCATTTATGCTTTATCCTCCGTTCAACCCAATTCTAACCCACTTTAAAAAGATTGGATTCAGGTTAATATTGTTGATTAAAATGCCAAAATTGTAATAACTGTTTCTTTAATAAAATTTAAGGCAAATAGTGCTATACTTGTCATGTTTCTGTTCGACTACTAACAAGGAGTCTGATATGAAAACCATACAAAGCAAACAAACACAACGCACGATAATGATCGTCTTGAGCGCGCTTATCGTGATGTCCTTCAGCGCGGCCGTCTTCGTCCAGCCGGCAGCAGCTGTAGTATGTAAATTTAGGCATAAAGTAGAAGCAGGTGAGACGGTGACCTCCATTGCAGCTTTATACAGCATAAGCTGGCTTGATATTGTGGAAGCAAACAATCTAAAGGAGCCTTACACCCTCCAGATAGACCAGAGGCTTTGCATCCCCAGCGGATCACAACCATCTGATAGCGGAGATACTGAAGATGGAGAGACAGGAGGTCCCAGTCTCGATGCATTGATTGGACTTCGTTCTATACTGGTCGAAGTTAATGGGATCGCTAAAAACACAGTTGTCAATTTGCGAGTGGGCAATCACCCGAGTTCGCATTTGCTAACTATTGGACGTTTTAAGACAGATAAGAACGGACACTATAAGGGTTATTTCTCCCTGCCATCCCATGATTATCTTCAAACTCAATACGCGCAGGTATGTATCAAGAATGTTTGGACGGACGAAATTGCATGTGAGATCTTCCCGAACCCTGGATGGCATTTATATGTTCCTCGCTGCGCTGGCCCAAGATAAGAATTTCTTTCTGATCTCCTGAAGAGGGAACAAGACATTTGTATTTAGGTTGTTCGTAAGTTGTAAGATTCGGGGCATCGCGATCAGTTTTTCATGAGCCGGGTTGAAACCACAACCTGGCTTTTGAATTTAATAAGAGAATCTGCAAATCTGGTTATTTAATATTTACCTGTGAAAAGCACTTTGATAGGGTTAATTATATGTAATCAATGATGGTAAAATCAACTAGTCTGACAACCTTTTGAAAGATCATCATAAGAGTAGAATGAATCTAAACAAGATTCTCAACAGCAGCCAATCAGGTCGTTTGGCGCTGCGGATTGCGCAATTACTGCCTCCCAGGGTCGGTTTCCCGCTCGGGCGTAGCATCGCAGACTGGGTCGCTACACGCCGCGACCTTCCAATGGTGGCAGCAATTCGTACAAATCAGTGGGTGATCAGCGGGGGAGAATTAAAAAGTGAAGGACTTGACGAGATCGCTCGGAACACAATCCGCAGTATAGCTTATTCAATGTACTTTATGTACCATAACTGGAATAATTATTCAGCGCTGGAAAAGAAAATCGAGTACAGCCCGGAAGTCGAAGTATTGATCGAACGGAGCCGAGCGAGTGAAGAAGGTACTATGATTGTAATGGTTCACTCGACCAATTTCGATGTGGCACTTAGGGCTTCCTCAATGCGTGGATTGAAAGGACTGGTCCTGTCTCTTCCAGAAGCTAACCAAGCCGTCGAGTGGCAGCACAGCCTGCGTGAAAGCGGTGAAGTCGAGATAAAACCTGCTACGCTGGCTGTTCTACGTGAAGCTACGGAGCGTTTGAAGTCTGGAGGTACCGTTTTGACAGGCGTCGACCGACCAATGCCCGAATCTAAATATAAACCTCTTTTCTTCGGAAGACCAACAGCGTTGCCAGTCCATTATATTTACCTGGCGATAAAAACCGGAGTTCCGGTGTCCATGGTTACTGCCATTAGAGATGAGAACGGAGTTTATCGAGTCATTGCCTCAGATTTAGTAAAAATGAAACCGCACCACGATCGTAAAACAGAAATCCTCCAGAATGCAGAAACCATCTTGAACATTGCTGAAGACTTCATTCGTCAGGCGCTTGACCAATGGGCCGTGATCCAACCCTTGTGGCCTGAAGAAACCCAGAATACTCCATCGTAAAAGGATTGACAATGTCGGATATTAAAAAGCATAAAAGAGTGAATGACATCTTGCTTGGACCATTAGAAAGACCAGCTTTGCAGTGGTTGGCAGCGCACATGCCGGATTGGGTCTATCCTGATCTTTTGACTATAATTGGAACCTTGGGCGCGGTCATGATATTCTTCAGCTATTGGCTGACTAACTTTGATAAAGGTTTTTTGTGGCTGGCGAGCCTTGGTTTGATTATCAATTGGTTTGGCGATAGCCTGGATGGAACCCTCGCACGATACCGTAACATTCAAAGACCAAAATACGGTTTTTTTGTCGACCATACGGTGGATGCTCTCAATGAAGTTCTCATCATCCTGGGATTAGGTTTATCGCCGTTCATCCGTTTTGAAATTGCTAGTTTGGCATTGATCGGCTACCTTTTAATGTCGGTTCTGGTGTACGTCCGTACTTGCGTGAAGGGGGAATTCGTAATATCGTACGGTGGATTCGGTCCAACCGAGATGAGAGCTATCCTTATCCTGGCGAACATTTTTTTGTTTTTCGGGAGCAACCCAACCGTTATGATTGGATCCATTAACCTGACGGTTTTGGACATATTCGGTTTGGTTATTGCGATTGCACTCTTCGTGGTTTTCATCGTATCTACAATCAACCAGGCCAGGGAAATATCAAAGACCGATCCACAAACAGATTGAGCTGGGGGAATCATTGCGTAAAGAAGTACTAAATCAGGGGAAAAGAAAAATACTGCTTATCGGTGTTTTAATACTGCTCGGGGTTGGGTTCATTCTCGCCTTTGCTGTGATGTGGACCACAGTTGATCAAAAAAAGCTTATCCCACCCGTTTCAGGTTCGCCGACCCAAATTGAGCGGGCAGAGATAATTGTCACCCAATCCCCAACAAAAACTGCTGAAGGGGAAGACCAACCCACAATAACCCCCGGTATATCACAGGATTCAACTAACTTGGAGATATCAGGCGAACTTAACTCAAAAATCGAGGGGAATATTACACTGTGGCATGCCTATCAAAGCGGGAGCACTGATGAGAGTGGATTATCTGCATTGATCAAGAACGCAGAAGATCATTTTCCAGGTCTTAGTGTCAATGTGCTTCAGATTCCAGCTAGCGAAATTGTGCGCGATTACCAAATTGATGTCATAGTTAGGGAAGGCCCGGATTTGTTTTTGGCTCCTAATAACGGTTTGGGGAATTGGGCGCGCGATGGTTTGGTACTGCCGCTGGATCCGTTCATTGAGGGCAGGTTGGAAGGTGTCAGTCAAAAAGCGATCGAGGCGATGGTGGTCGATGAAAGTTTATACGGAATACCAGAGTCAACTGTGGTTGTCGCCCTGTACTATAACAAGTCCCTCCTTGAGTCGCCACCCCTCAATACAGAAGAGCTGCTCCAATTGGTCCAAGACGGAAAGGTCATCGCAAATGTCCTCAGCGCTTATTATCTTTATGGGTGGTCGGGAGGTTTTGGAGGCCGATTGTTAGATGAGGATGGTAAATGCATCGCTGACCGGGAAGGTTGGGTAGAAGCCATGCAGTATCTGGTCGATTTGAAGCAGGCAGGGGGAATATTTGAACCCAATCATGAGACAGCCGAATCATTTTTTCTTCATGAAGACGCGGCCATGTTTGTAAACGGTCCCTGGTCATACCCTATATACAAGCAGAGTTTAGGTGATGATTTGGGTGTAGTCCCGTTACCTTCCGGTCCAGCCGGACCTTCCTCCCCGTTGATCAGCGCTAATGGTTTCTATATTAACCCCAACAGCCATAATGTGGAGGCTGCTTTTGAACTTGCGCTGTTCCTGACCAATCGGGAATCTTCCCAATCACTTGCCGAGTTCGCGGGATATGTGCCTGTGCGTTTAGATGTGACCTCCAACTACCCGCATATTGACACCTTTATGGAGTCCACAGCTTTTGGGTATCCAGTACCACAAAGCGAGCAATTTGCGAATTATTGGTCTCCTTTTGAAGAGATGTTCTTGAAGGTGCTTACCGGTGAGGTTACACCGCAGCAGGGGGTTTCTGAAGCGTGTGCGAAAATGGATGCAGCCAATGAGAGGTAATAAAAAGAATAGTTAACAGCGAATTGCCAGCGGTGTGGGATATCGTCCCCACATTTTGTCCTGCTGGATTGGCTATGTGTAGATTTGTTAATTCGCTTATTCAATAACCAGCAGCTCTTCCAGTACGGTCCTTGAATTACTTTCGATCTCAGCGTGCAGGCTGCCGTCATGAGAATCCATAGTCACAACAGCGGGGAAGTCTTTCACCTCAATCACCCACATTGCTTCTGGCACGCCAAATTCAAGTTTGTAAACCTCTAACACT
>CBFDCK010000114.1:0-10764 GCA_965603285.1 uncultured bacterium | reverse complement strand
TTCAGCCTGAAGCAGCCGTGCGGCCTGAAGTCCTAATTCCTCTGGATCGACCAATAAAGCCGGGGGACAGAGTGCGTCTGCGTACACTAGAGACAAAAGGAGTCCTTATTTCTTTGGACGAAGAGGGTGCAGAAGTGCAGGTTGGCAATGTCCGGGTGCGGACACGATTGCGGGATTTAGAACTCATTGGGGAAAGTGATTTGGGTTTGGAAAGTGGTGGAGAATCCGCAAAGCCTGGTGGGACTGATCACCGGCAAGACCGAGCCCAAGCAGGATCAACCTCAACCCGGAACGGAGATTTCTTCGCCGAATCACCGGGTATGGAAATTAACCTGCGCGGTCAGCGCGCTGACGAAGCACTCGATTCTTTAGAGCGCTACCTGGATTCTGCTTACCTGGTGGGTCTACCCTTTGTGCGCATTGTACACGGTAAGGGAACGGGCAAACTGCGCCAGGTAGTACGCGAGGCGCTCAAAGGGCACCCTCATGTTAAGTCCTTCGAAGCGGGTGGGGATAAGGAAGGCGGTGAGGGCGTAACGGTTGTAAAATTAGACGTATGAGTCACTAATATACCCTTTTTTTACTAAAAGTTCTGCGTCATAAATTGAGCCGCCTGCTGCTCCTCGGATTGTGTTGTGGGAGAGTACTGCTAATTTTATGTCCAATATCGGATCGCGCCTGATACGACCCACAACAGTGGTCATACCTTCCCCGGTCATACGATCAAGTCGTGGTTGGGGTCGATCCTTTTCCTTGGATAAAGCAATAACAGGATCAGGAGAAGAAGGAAGGTCACTGCTTATCTCTGGCAGTTTGTACTCTGATAAAGCATCATGTACAGCCAGAACTATCTGATCTTCACTCGGGGGATTATTTAACTGCACACTCAGACAGACCAGATGCCCGTCGCTCACCGCCACTCGATTGGCATGTGCAGATATTAGAAAATCCGCCGGGCGAAGAATGCCATTGTTTAAAGATCCAAGAATTTTAAGGGGTTCCCATTCGAGTTTCTCTTCCTCACCTTCTATGTAAGGAATCACGTTATCTAATATGTCCATTGATGGAACACCCGGGTAACCAGCTCCTGAAAGGGCTTGTAAAGAGACCATGAATGCCTTGCTAATTCCAAACTTGTCTTTTAATATCTTGAGGACAATCGATACTCCTGTAGTGGTGCAGTTAGGATTGGTAACAATGAAACCGCTCCACCCACGACGCTGTCTTTGAGAATCTACCAGCACAGTATGGTCCGGGTTAATCTCGGGCAGCAGAATAGGTACGTCTTTTTCCCTGCGGTATGCGCCTGCATTTGTACAAACAGCAACTCCAGCTTGAGCATACAATGGTTCAATCTCTAAGGCAGCCTTAGCGGGGAGTGCAGAAAATGCCAATGGAACCTTTGTCATCTCAGGATCTGAAGGGTGAATTTCCAAACTCTTTGCCCATTCTGGCATCGGGTCGCTTAATACCCAATGACAATATTCGTGATAATTTTCGCCCCTCGACCGCTCAGATCCTGTCAGGGCAACGACTTCAAACCAAGGGTGCCCGTCCAAAAGTTGGATGAAACGTTGTCCTACGCTGCCTGTTGCTCCAAGGACAGCTACCGGAATTTTATTTGACTGTAGTGTAGTCATGAATTGCTCCTAATTCCAAAAGTCATGATAATGACACAATATCATGATAACTTGATCTGAAGAACGAGTTAAAACAATACGGGTGTCTTGATATTATAATCGCTCAAAACACCCGTAATAATAGCTTAGCGGTAAAAACAGCTTTGTTATTGCAAATAGTCCAATGGGTTGACCTTGACACCGTTATAAACCAGCTCAAAGTGCAGGTGAGGACCGCTTGAGTTTCCGGTGCTGCCCAAACCACCGATCGTGCCGCCCTGGAACACACTCATCCCACAGGAAACACCAACTGCGCTTAAGTGGGCGTATGCGGACTGCCAACCGTTGCCGTGGTCGATCACGATCATATATCCGTAGCCATAGTCGCTCCAGCCTGCGTAAACAACCACACCGCTGTCTGTAGCAAAAATCGCATTTCCCTCGTATCCCCCGATGTCAATCGCCGGGTGGACGTTTGGCACGTAATTATAGCCAACGATGCTGCGATCAATGGTAGGCCATACATAAGTTCCGGTCCCAAATGCTCCTTCATAAACATCACCGCAGTGACCTCCGCCGTAATAGCGGGCGGAAGCGGGGTTCGTGCGTGAAATAGCTGGCGGTCCCCAATCCTTTATGGCGCGTGAACCACCTGGGACAACCAACCATGATCCCGGCTCTATTTGTGTATTTCCCTCTTGTAATTCCACAAGGTCGAGTTTGTTACCGGTGAAATTCATGATCGCCTGAGGTTCGACGTTAAATTGAGCAGCCACCTTACGAAAATTATCACCATCATTCCATTTGTAATAAATACCATTTACAGGCAGAATATTGAGCACTTGTTTTTGAGACAGCAGGTGAGGATTATCCTCGAGGATGTCAAAATTTCCCCATAGTAGCGTCTCAGGTTTCAGGTTAAACTCATCAGCGATACTAAAAAGAGTATCACCGGTTGCAACGGTATACGTTATCACATCGACTCGCGGCCGGCTGGGGATTATTGTCTGCAGATCAGACTTGCGCAGGATGCCGCCAGATTGGGTACCTGCCGGTATTGATAAGGAGACCATGCTGATAGAGGGCGAATTTTCGCTCACCTGGGATGGTCCCTCTTCACTAACAATCTCTATGGCTTGTGGTGTAGGTGGGGGTAGTAGTGTGATCTCCTCTTTTGAGAACACTACTTTCCAAACCAGGAAAGCGACCAGAGCGACCAGCCCGACTGCCAACATGTTGATGCCAACTTGCTGGAGAGTTCGACCTACTCGACGAGCCCTGGATTCCTGGTTCTCAGGTTCTGATTTTGATCCTGATACTTTTTCTGTCATATCCTTTAATCTGGAAATACAGGTTAAAATAGCACCACCCGGCAATTATAATCCTATTGGGCGCCATTTTGTTATTAGAATTTGATTTCAGACAGCCAGATTAGCAATTTCTAACCAATAGATGATAGATGTCCTCCAGAGGTTTCCTAATTATTGCCCAGTTTTTATTTGTTATAGAAAAACCTTCCAACCGATGCTACAATTAGGCTGAATATCAATATATCCTCCTCTGCGCATTGCTTTGGTCTAACAAAATGACCGTTTCATTCCAAAGACGAATCAATTTACTAGTACTCTCTATCTATTTTTTATCCGCATGTGGGACGTTTTTGGCGAGTCCCACCCCGACAGCGACCCTTGAGCCTACATATTCACCGACAGCGACCCTCACTGTAACTCCTACTCGGACGTTTACACCGACCCCAACAGCAACTTTCACACCAACCTTTACCCCAACTACTACACCTACACCGACTCCCGCTCTCTACGTATTGTCAAACACACCTCTACCCGAGATATTCGAGCCAATAACAGTGGGGAATGCATACCTGCTTTCCGGTTTGGCGGAATGGCGTATCGACACTGTCACAGACTTGGAATGGTCGCCCGATGGTCTTACACTTGCCGTTTCCGATGATTCGGAAATATTTCTGCATGCTGTCCACTCGCGCGAGATTCTGCGCACTCTGCACCCGCAGTTGGATGGGATCGTAGATTTCGAATTCAGCCCGGATGGAAGATGGTTGATATCGGGCAGCCGGAACGGGTCCGAAGATACCGGTTATAGAAGCAATATTGAAATGTGGTACGGACCGGATTGGAAGCCGTTGGGCGTACGCTATGGTGCTGCATACGGTTTGAGCAGCCTGGCATTTTCACCTAATAGTTTAAATTTCCTGGCGGCATTCGCCAGCTCTATTTATGAGGAAAATTATGTTGATATCTGGAATACGACCAGTTGGCAGATCACAAGCACGTTAAGCACCGGAACGGTTCTCGATATCGGTGTATCCAGAGACAGCATTCTGCTTGCTTCCACTCCTGACCGCTACGCGATCAGAATTTGGGATTTTGATGAAAATAGTTGGCTCTATAAACTATACACATCATTTACGGGGGCTGTCAACACGATCGCATTTTCTCCTGCCGCGCTTATACTCGCATCCGGACATTATGATGGAGTCGTCAGGATTTGGGATATGGTTACCGGGGAACAGATCCAAAAGATGAATTCGGATGCTGTCGTCCAGAGCCTGGCATTCAGCCCGGACGGGAGGCTGCTGGCGACAGGCAGCAGTTATGAGAACGGTTTTGTGCGCATCTGGGATGTCCAAACAGGTGAATTACTGCGCATACTGGAGGGGCATCCAAATGGTGTCAGTCAAGTATCATTTTCCCCTAAGAGCCAATTTCTCGCTTCGGGCTCTTATGATGGTACCCTGCGGATATGGGGCATCAGACCGTGATGAGAAGAATCTCACTGCTGCTGCTTTTAAGCCTTTGTTGGACTGCCTGCACAGAGGGAGCTGCAATTGATGACTCCCAGGTTTCAAGCGGCACCGCAACTGTCCAGGTGAGAACGCGGACTCCCGCAACGAGCCAGTCAGAATTAGCAGAGGAAGGTGAGACTCCAGTCGAAGCAACACCAACTGCGGGAGCGGGCCAACCTGAAGCTGAAATTCAGAAGTCTCCGACCTCGACTCCCACTGCGACGGGTCAACCTCATCCTTTTACTGCTTTTGAAGAAATAACGATAAATAATGCTACCAAACTGACCCAAATTTCAGAAGTCTGTTTTGATCCCTGGGACCTGGTTGTGTCGCTTGCCTGGTCACCGGATGGGAAAATAATCGCCTTGTCGTCTGGTGGGAGCGTTCTTTTGTACGAGATCGGCGATCTAGAACTGCTGGCTTCACTCCATATTGGGGCTCTTACACACAGTCTGGCTTTCAGTTCCGATGGGAATTTACTGGCTGCTGGCAGCCGGGATGGCTTTATACGAGTATGGAATTTTGCGGATGTGGTTGGCTCAGACTTCAGTGCACATCCCATTATGGCGGCGGAAGCTCATAAGAAAGGCGTTAACACCCTTGTCTTCAGCCCCTCAGACGGACTGTTTGCAACTGGGGGCAATGATGCAGTGGCAAGATTGTGGGATATTGATACAGTCGAGAACATTGAGACGATGATTGGAGGGACTTTTACAGTCCCAGCGATTGCCTTTTCCCCAGACGGCAGGGTTCTGGCAGTGGTCAATGGTGATGTGGTGCGCTTAAGAGAAATCGGATCGGAGAGCATTGTGGGCAGTTTCCTCTCTGAAACACCTCTTTACAGCATCGCTTTCAGCCCTGAAGGTGACATCCTGGCAGTAGGGGATATCGATAACCAGATCAGGTTGTGGGATCCTGATGAGGCATTTCGGACCGGTGTAGAGCAATATCCTGAACCTATTAAACTCTCTGGTCATAATGGCGCGGACGGCACCTTCAGTGCTTTGATTTGGGACCTGGACTTCAATCCTTCGGGGGAATTGCTTGCCTCAGCGGGAGGAGATGGCACGATTCGTTTGTGGGATATCGCCAATGGGGAATCACTATTCACCCTGACCGGTTTCGAAAGAGGGGTGACCTGTGTGGGGTTCAGTCCTGATGGGCGGATTTTAGCTTCAGGAAGTCTGGATGGCACATTCCGGTTGTGGGGGATCGAGCCTTAACGCTCTTTATTTATCAATTCATGCAAGGCTAAGAGGGCGGCTTGAGTGTCACCAGCGTCCACTACCAGGCTGATGGATACTTCTGATGATCCCTGGGCGATGGCGATGACATTCACATTGTTTGCGCCCAAGGCACTGAACACACGACCTGATATCCCGGGAGTATTGCGCATTCCGGCGCCCACAACGGTCACTATGGTCACATCATCTGTCCCCCAAATGCGGTCGATATCCCGGCATTCCAGCTCTGCCGAGAAAGTACCCTCCAGGGAAGCGATCACGCTGGTAGATGCCTGGGATGGTGCCGCAAAACAAATAGATTGTTCTGATGAAGCCTGCGAGATTAGCGCCACACTCGTACCGGTCGTAGCGACGGCTGCAAATGTACGCGCCGCGACACCCGGAACTCCCAGCATACCACGACCTTCGATAGTTATTAGGCATTGATTTTCGATAATGGTGACAGCTTTGACATTTCCACCCTTTCTTTGATCTACTTGATCTAAAATCTGGGTGCCAGGATTGGTGGGGTTGAATGTGTTGCGTACCCACAGTCCTATTCCCGCTTCAATCACAGGTCGGATTGTTTTCGGATGCAGCACCCTGGCTCCAAAATATGCTAATTCTGACACTTCACGGTATGAAAGTTCTTTAATTGTTTTTGCATCGGTAACCAGATGCGGGTCTGCGGTCATTACGCCGTCCACATCAGTCCAGATCCAGACTTCTGTAGCATCCATGGCAGTAGCGACCAGAGCCGCGGTGTAATCGCTGCCTCCGCGACCGAGAGTGGTCGTAACCCCGTTTGGGGTCGCCCCTATAAATCCGGTAATTATTGGGATTATTCCGGCTTCCAACATAGGTTGAATCACTTCCCGCGTTTTTTTCCCAGTAGCATCCAAATCGGGATGGGCGTTTTGGAAGTGATCATCCGTGATGATGAAGTGAGTTGCTTCCAGGAATTGGGATGGTATTCTCCCCGACTGCAGTGCCCCGGCCAGTATGAGTACGCTCATCCGTTCTCCAAGCGAAAGCAGGGCATCCAGCGCTCTTGGTGTGCTTTCGCCCAGGACGCAGATCGCATTGCACAAGTTCGAGAACTCCTCGGTGAGCGACTGCACGTCTTGGGTGACGCTTTCTCTAAGAGATGGTTCGCGGATCAGGTCTGTGGCGATTTCAGTGTGCCTGTCAAGGAGATAATTGGCTGCCTCAGTAATGGCGCCATCTTCACCCGAAACCGCCTGCTGCGAACATTTAAGCAACAGGTCTGTCACTCCAGAAAGTGCAGAAATTATGACCATCACTTGAGACCAATCTGCACGCGTTTGGCTTATGATGTCCAAGACCTGAGCCATCCCCTCCGATGAGCCCACCGATGTGCCGCCAAATTTCATCACCAGCCGCTTATTCGCCATGTTCAGCCTCCAAAAAAGATCGTCAGCTTTGTTGAATTAGTATATAAAAAAATTTGAGTGATTATACTCTAATGCTTGTCTGGATTCTTATCAATTTCTGGCAGCTGGGAATGCACCCACCAAAATCACGAAATCGCTCTTCAGCGAATTATTTAATTTCGAATAACATGCGAAGACGGATTTTGTACACTTGTTGCTGCGATATTAATCGCTTTTACAAAAGGGGGTGTAATCCTGATCTGCCCATAACCCCTTTGGAATGAATCTTGTAACATTCTATAAGGATTAAACCAATTAGATGTCCTGGCTTTGCACTTTTACTTCTATAAAATGCTTGTGGCGCGATTTAATAGCTTATAGCCCTGAGCTGCTCGAAATAAACACAAAAATCTCTTCGTGTTCTGTGAGCTCAGTGGTAAATATTCCACTGCATTGTAAAAATACGAACAAAATTAAGAGTAAATAACTCCAATTACGGAGCGTGGATTGTGCCCGATATCGTATACATTTTGAATGACGACCCCGATTATTTTTCAATAAAATATGTGGATAACGGCGATCCAGCTAAGAGGGCAGATTTAGAATCGGGTTGGAAGCACTTCAACCGTACTGATCCGGGGACGGGGAATACATACAAAATCTATGTCCGCCCGACTAATCCAATAAAGGAAGTCACGGTTGATCGTTATTTCCCAAGTGGATATCCCCCAGGACGTTACCGGCTGGATGCTTTTGTTCCTGGTATACACGCAACCTCCCGTAAAGCGATTTTTTCCGTCCTGCATTCGCGACTTTCAGAAGGGGGATTGATGAAAGTGGAGGAATCGATCGTCGCGGTGGATATGTTGGATATTACCGATGTTTGGAAACCGTTGGGCGTTTATTATCTGGATCCGAGCCGGCATCCACAGATAGGTCGGATCAGGCAGTACGACATGAGCCAGGAAGATCCTCCCAGGGAGATCTCTTTTGGACCTGTACGCTGGGTTTCGCTGGCACGACTTCCTGGTGGTAGACTGCGCTACGATGCGCCTGTAGGAACCGAAGTCCAACGCAACGGGCAGTTTCCTGCCGGGGGTTATGAGTTCGGCAAGTATCCGATCTGGGTAGGCGAGTGGTTCGATTTCACCCCCTTCCTGGAGTGGTATATATACGGCTACCACACAGGCGCCGACCTGAACATGCCCGGAAACAGCGGAGCCGATAAGGGGAAACCGGTCTATACCATCAGTGAAGGCATCGTGACATACGCAGGCAACGCGGGTTCCTGGGGCAGGATTATCGTCATTGAGCATCCGGAAGCATTGGTCACCCATCCCGATGGGCATATTGAACGCCAGAAAGTATATTCGCGCTACGGTCACATGGATGAAAACTTGCTAGTCAAAACCGGCGATGTCGTGGCGCGCGGTGAAAACATAGGTTTCATTGGATTGGCTTGGGGAACGACTTCGGGTTGGCACCTGCATTTTGATGTCAGCTACAGCGATGTCCTCAAAACCTGTCCCGGACACTGGCCTGATATAACCACAATTCGCAATATTCGGGCTGCTGAGCATCGTGGAAGCCGCAAGTATACAGCCGCGAAGGCTGCCATTATGCGCGAGGTGGTCAAGCACTACGTCGATCCGCTGCCGTTTATCCAGGACAACCACTTTAAGTGATTTAGTAATTACGGTCTGATTTCAACCACCACACCATCCTCAGCCCAGTTGAAAAGCCACTTAGCATTATCCAGATCGAGGATAATACAGCCATAAGAAGCCGGTTGCCCTAGAATATTCGCCCACAGCCTTGTACCGTTGGATAGAGTAGGCAAACCGTGGATGCCGTTCATAAACCCAGGCCAGGATTCGTAAATCCCTAAGAAATTGGGCATATACAGGTCCCACACCGAAGCGTAAGCGTTTCGTTTGTGAGTCTGCACCTGGAAAACCCCGGGCTGGGTTGGAGAGCGGTCGATCCCTGTACTCATAAGGTACTTTTTAATCTGTTTTCCGTCCTCGTAGACCATCAGGCGCTGCTTGCTGATGCTCATTATGATGCGTTTATTGGGGACAATGGGAAGAGGCAGCAAGTCATCTTTAGATGGGATAATCAGCTCTGATCCGGCAATCACTCTATCGGGGTCGAGACCGGGATTTGCCTGTAAGATCATCCAGAACGGTATGCCGAGATTCCAGCCGATCTTGAGTAGCGTGTCCCCCGGTTTCACCAGGTAGGTTGTGGGGTTATGATTAATTAGGACCGAAATTGGTTTTTTGTTCTGGACTGCTGCAGCCAATTGAGTGCCGTACTGGCCGGCTTCGATCCGCCTCTCTGGTCCGATGCCCTCGCTTAAATCCTGCAGGTAGTTTGACACCAAACTTTCATCCAGTGCCACCTGCGGTCCCCCTTCGCCAGGTATGACTGTCAGCCATTTACTGATATCTTCGCGTGCAACTGTCCACTCGACACGCTCGTTGGTAATTGGGTCGTATCCGTGTATCGAGACGGTCGCTTCCAGCAGTTCGCGAGCCCCCTCCATCGCCGCAGAAACGTCGTCGATACGTGGAGGAATGGGTTTAAGATAGATCTGGGCCGAACCGCTGATCATGATTGAGTGAAACTCGACCGCCAGTTCGGAAAGGGTTTTTTCAATATTGATCGTATATCCTAATTCTCCTGGGATGGCGACTAAATCGGATCCCTGCAGCCGAATGGTCGCATCTTTTGGCGCCTGGCCTATTTGGGTTGCCAGCGATTCCAGCCCGGCGCGGGCTGCACCTTCATCGAATGTCACGACGGGGATAATTTCGTGACCATTCTGGTGGCTGGAGATGATCTGGTCGAGATCGGACAGGATCTCACCGCTGTGACCGACTTGATATGCTGCCTGGGCGGTTTGGATTGAATCGACACTTATCCCCAGGGTGTTGGGATGCACCGCAAGCGTATGGATGCCGTCGCTTATGATAATCTCTCGCTCTATGTTCCAGTCCTTATGCAGGTCAATTGCCGCCTGTGTTGGGGTCATGCCGTCAAGCTGTACCTCCAATACCTGCACGCCCGGCACGATCCGTTCTGTTATTTGGTAGTATCCATACAACCCCAAAGCGCCTGCGGTTATGACGATCATGAGAATCAGAAAGCCCAGGAACACCGTTCCCAGCACGATAACGTAGGATGGGGTACTTCGTCTGGAGCGGCGCGTATAACGAGAGGGAGGCTTAGGATGCGGGTATATGGAGCGCGTCGCGGAATGAGGCGCGTAATGCGCCTGAGAGTCGGATTGGGACGGATTGTGAGTCATGGTTTTTATGATAACCTACGTTATTATCAAGACAGCTATACCCTAAAAGTAAAAGAGGTGTTTTTACAGGTTGCAAGTTGTATGCGCATGGGAATCCGGTAATTAATCCAGGACGAAGGCTTCAACCGAAAGCATCCGGTAACCATTCAGCGCACTGGGGGTGATCATACAGACTTTCGTTCAATTCCCAGGTCTGACCGCGGTCATACGATTTGAATAACGCCCCTAGTTCGATTCCGGCATACAGCACTCCGGGTTCAGAATCACCCCCGGGCGTGATATTCCAGACCTTGAGAACTTTCTCCGGTGTGGTCCTGGCAGTATTTTCGTCCCGCGCTTCGTCTTGAGTGCCGAGAGCACGACCGGAACGGGAGGGTCTTGAAAAGGCGGGTAC